>PAJA01000023.1 GCA_002705185.1 Nitrospina sp.
GTTTTAATTTAGTAATAAGTATTTAAAATTTGACGGAAAAACATTGGAATGTTTTCGCAGTGACACCAATAAATAAATGTGTCTCTACGAAAACATTTCCAAATCGTTTTTCCATATTTAACGAGTTGGAGAAAAAATTATGACAATGAATACGCAGCAAAAGACTAGTATTATTACCGATTATAAGCTTCACGAAAAAGATACTGGGTCTTCAGAAGTGCAAATTGCACTACTAACAAAACGCGTCACCTATTTGACTGAGCACTTCAAGACTCATGCAAAAGATCACCATTCCCGGCGCGGACTTCTTAAGCTGGTAAGCCAAAGAAGAAAACTTTTGGACCATCTGAGAAATGAAAGTATTAGCCGATACAAGAGCATTATCTCAAAGCTAGGCATACGAAGATAATCGCGCCAAACCTACCCTGAATTCTCAGGACATAAAGATATTGGAGAGATATTAATGGAAAAAGTTGAAATAGATATAGATGGAAAGCTGATTTCACTAGAGGCTGGGGATTTAGCCCGGCAGGCTGGGGGTGCAGTTGTTATCCGGCAAGGTGATACGATGGTATTGGTTACTGCTACCATGGCTAAAGAAGCCAGAGAAGGAATTGATTTTTTTCCCCTAACTGTAGATTACCGGGAAAAAACCTATGCTGCTGGGAAAATTCCCGGAAGTTTTTTCAAGCGAGAAGCTAGACCAGGAGATATTGAAACACTGATTTGTCGATTGATCGATAGGCCTATCAGACCTTTGTTTCCAAAAGGATTCAAAAACGAAACTCAAGTTGTTGGAATCGTTGTATCGCATGATCAAGTCAATCCACCGGATGTAAATGCTATTACCGGTGCATCTGCTGCGCTGATGATCTCAGATATACCTTTTGAAACTCCTGTTGCCGGAGCGCGAATTTCGCGCGTAGAAGGTAAGCTGATTTTCAATCCTAATTACGAAGAAACAGCAAAAAGTGATCTAAATTTGATCATGGCAGGAACCTCAGACGGCATCGTAATGGTTGAGGCTGGCGCTAACGAAGTAAGCGAGCAGGATATGATGGAAGCTCTTGAGTTCGGTCATGAAAGAATTAAAAAAGTCATCGGTATTCAAATCAAGTTGCGCGAACTACTGGGTAAAGAGAAAGTTACCGTTGAAGAACCAAAAGTAGATGAAGCACTTAAAAGTAAGATTCACGCACAGGCTGCATCGGGTCTGAATGATGCAATGCAGATCGCAGGAAAACACGAGCGCAGCGATGCCATTAAAAAAATAAAAAATGACCTAACCGAACTTTTGAGTCCAGAAGAGCAAGAAGAGCGCACAGGTGAAGTCAAGGATATTTTTCATGATCTAGAAAAAGATGTTGTGCGTAACCTTGTATTGGATAAGCATTATCGAGTCGATGGTAGAGGCCTCGCCGATGTTCGACCTATCAGCATTATGGTTGGCTATTTGCCACGAGTTCACGGCTCTGCTGTATTTACTCGTGGGGAAACCCAGGCTCTTGTTACTGCCACTATGGGAACTTCCGCAGACGAGCAACGACTGGATAGTTTAGAATTTAAGGGCACTAAGTCTTTTCTTCTACACTATAATTTCCCAGCATTTTGTACCGGTGAAGTTAAATTTATTGGTGGTCCTGGACGACGTGAAATAGGACACGGCATGCTCGCCGAAAGATCCCTTATACCTATTCTGCCGAGTAAAGAAAAGTTTCCGTACACTATAAGAATAGTTTCTGAAATTTTGGAGTCTAACGGCTCCTCCTCGATGGCTTCAGTGTGTGGGGGATCGCTATCAATGATGGATGCAGGTGTGCCTATTAAAGCCCCCGTCGCAGGAATCGCTATGGGACTGATTAAAGATGGCGATAGAGTAGCTATTCTTTCCGACATTCTCGGTTCAGAAGATCATCTTGGTGATATGGATTTTAAAGTAGCCGGCACCAGTAAAGGTATCACCGCTCTGCAAATGGACATAAAAATTGATGGTCTAAATCGTGAACTCATGGGCAAAGCTCTTGAGCAAGCTAAAGAAGGAAGAATGCATATTCTTGGTGAAATGGATAAAGCCCTGCAAACCCCGAGGGATGAGATGTCAAAGTATGCGCCGAGAATTGTACAGATTACAGTTCCAAAAGATAAAATTCGCGATGTTATTGGACCGGGAGGCAAAGTCATCCGAGATATCATAGATAAAACAGGCGTCACTATCGATATCAACGATGATGGGGTAGTATCAATTGCTTCCTCCGATGAGGAGGCTGCAAGTAAGGCTATTGAGTATGTACAGAATCTCGTTCAGGAAGTCGAAGTTGGAAAAATTTATCTAGGCAAAGTCAAAAAGATTGTCGACTTTGGAGCCTTCGTCGAAATTTTTCCTGGTACCGATGGCTTGGTTCACATCTCGCAAATATGTGACCGCCGTATCAAAAATGTCAGTGACGAAATCCAAGAAGGTGATGAGATTAAAGTCAAAGTTATTGATGTTGATCAACAAGGTAAGGTCAAACTCAGCCGCAAGGAAGCTTTGAAGGACGCGGTAGCAGCAGAGTAATTTAATATTTTAAGATAAATGGGGATGAGCTTTAAAGAAGAGCTCATCCCCTTTTTTATTTTTATCTAAGAGATACTGCTCTGATCGCACCCGCTAGAATTCGATCAGCTCGATAACTATTCCTCATCAAACATCCCGTTTAAAGTTTCCAGTCCTTAATCACATCAATAGATGGTTGATGGGTAAGATCAAAATGGATCGGAGTCACCGAAATGAAGTTTTTACTCACCATTACACAGTCGGCACCATCTTCAACTTCATCAAACCGCATCTCACCTGCCATCCAGTAATATGTATTGTTTCTAGGATCCACACGTTGATCAAAAGATTCAACTACACGCGACTTTCCCTGACGAGTAATTGCAACACCGGCAATCTCGTTTTCAGGTACAGGCGGAACATTGACGTTGAGCACAACACCTGAGGGCAACCCTTTTTCTAATACTTTTTTAATTAGCTTACGACTGAATTTTGCCGCAGGATTAAAATCGGGGTTTTCATAGGTATCCAGAGAAATCGCTATACTGGGAACCCCCATGATCATTGCTTCGGTCGCAGCTGAAACGGTTCCTGAGTAAAGAGCGCAAATACCAAGGTTCCCTCCGAGATTGATCCCCGAAACAACTATTCGAGGGGGTTCATCGAGCAATACTGCGATGGCCAGCTTTACACAGTCAGCAGGAGTACCATTGATAGCATAACCAACGAGCTTGCCTCCCTCCTCAACTTTTCGCACCTTAAGTGGCTTCGTTAACGTGATAGCGTGGCCCATGGCACTTTGCTCCGTTTCTGGAGCAATAATTATCACATCATCCTCTAGACTGAGTTCATCGTAAAGAACCCTTAAGCCATCCGCATTAAACCCGTCATCATTACAAAGCAATATCATAGAGAAAATATTAAATAGATTTGGTTAAAAAAAAAGGGCGTCACCTATCGGAGACGCCCCAGATTTCAGAGATATATCAGCTTACATGAACACCGATTAATTATGTTTGTCGAAATATGTTTTAGATCCGGAAGGATCTGGCTTCATACCATCTTCACCGCTTTTCCAGTTTGCAGGACATACTTCACCGTTATTTTCATGGAATTGTAAAGCATCAACCATTCTTAAGGCTTCCTCAATATTTCTTCCTAAGGGCAAGTTGTTAATGACCTGATGCTGAACCACACCCTCTTTGTCTATTAGGAACAATCCACGGAATGCAATCCCAGCTTCATGCATAACCCCGTAATCATAAGTAATTTTTTTGTTCAAGTCAGCAACAAGTGGATAGGCAATATCACCTAAGCCACCATTTTTTCTATCAGTATTTCTCCATGCTAGATGCGAAAAATGACTATCGACAGACACACCCAACACTTCAGTATTACGTTTTTTGAACTCATCCATACTGTTACTGAAAGCAATGATCTCAGTTGGACAAACAAATGTGAAATCCAGGGGATAGAAAAATAAAATGACATACTTTCCTTTATAGTCGGAAAGTTTAATTTCTTTAAAACTACCATCGGGCATTACAGCTTGGGCAGTAAAATTTGGGGCAGGCTTAGCAACTAACGCTGACATATATAACTCCTCTAAATTAAATCAGTATTTAATGAAAATCGTACTCTATCACAATTTTTATAGGCCATTCAATTATCAACAGTAACTTTTATTCGCCATGTCTGAGATTTGTAATCCCACGCAACTCTTCATCTATCTTGACACACCAGAGCTCAGTATTTACAATAACTTACAGTAGCTATATAAATAATCCTGAAATAACTAAAGACCGACTGAAATATTATATGGAGATACTTTTTTTAGGAACCGGGACTTCGACTGGGGTTCCTTCTATTTGTTGCGACTGCGAGGTCTGTCAATCTCAAGACTCCAGAAACAAGCGCTTGCGTTCGTCAATACTTGTCCAGAACAAAGACCATACCATTTTGGTCGATACCTCTACAGACCTAAGGCAACAATGCCTGCTTTATGGAATCAAAAAAATTGATACCGTTCTTTATACTCATCACCACGCTGACCATGTCCACGGGATTGATGAACTACGCAGTTTTAATTTCTTCAACAAAACTGCATTGCCTATTTATGGAAACGCACAAACTTTGCGCCACTTGAATATTAACTTTAGTTATATTTTTGGCAAAGCAGAACAGGTCGGGGGAGGTATTCCACAATTGATCCCGACACAATTGAAAAATAAAACTTATAATTTCGGAGGTATCCGTGTTATTCCGCTCGATATTCAACACGGCAAACTAATTATAAATGGGTTTCGTTTAAACGACTGCGCTTACATTACTGACTGTAGTGGCATTCCGAACACTACGTGGGAAAAGTTGAAAGGGTTAAAGGTTTTGGTTCTGAACGCTCTCGGGTTTAAACCCCACTCGACTCATTTCAACCTTAGTCAGGCATTAGAAGCAGCCAAAAGTATCAACGCAGAAAGAACCATTCTAACCCACATAAACCATCATTTCGATCACGAAAAAGTAACCAGCAACTTGCCGGAGGGAGTGGAGCTTGCTACCGATGGAATGCGAATAGTCCTTTAGTTTGAAAATCGAGTCTATGAGTAATAATTCGTATTCCAAAAATTAATTATCTCAATCTAGCCTTATAGACTAAATAAATTATAAAGCATTTCTTGTTTTAAATAATTTAAGATCAATACCTTAAAGCCTCAATGGCTAATATTACAGAAGCAATTTAATGTGACTAACTTCTGTCACAACGCCAATTAATCCAAGTCAAAATCACGTAACGGTTTTTCACCAGACTTATCTACATGCTTCTGTGATTCTTTAAATATTTCATCGAGAACTCTATCTCGTTCTTTCAGGTTCTCACTATGCTTTTTAAAGAGGCTCTGCTGCTCCTTTTTTTGGTGTTCCAAACCTTTCACCATATCCGTTAGAGAAGCAACCGGTTTTACTTTTCTTTCTTCCCATATGACATCACCGGTTTTGTTATCAACTTGTAATTTAGTTTCACAACAAGGGCAGATAATCTCTAATTTTTTTGAACCCATGACCTAACTCGCAACAATTCTATTAATAAATTGCCTCCACACGAGGACAACTATTAATTATATCAGACTTATATATAAATAATAAACTCTCGCCAGCAGGAATAATTTAATGAAGTCTTCCAAAAAAGGTTAATCTGGCATTCTCAGCTAATTCAAGATTCTTTTCATGATTATAATTCAAAGTAGCCAGAATACGTGGTATTGAGGAAGTAACCGGTGTGACTCTATGAAGATAATTTCTACCGTAAAAAAGGACAAGTGTTCCTGCCTCTATATTCAATTCTTGTACAGGATATTTTTTCTTTAATACAGAATCTATAAGAGAAACATTTATAGAGTTTTTTTCTAAGTTACGCGCATTCACCACATATTGAAAGTTACCGCCTGATGTCGAGGGCTGGATCATTAGAGTAATTGCAAAAGATGCATTATCGAAATGCCATCCTAATTGTTGGTTTTTTTGGTAATAATTATAGTTAATAGAGGATAGAGTATCTGCGTAGGGATAGATTTTATTCGTAGATAAGACGCATTGGATAAATTTTTGAAATTTTTCGGAGGTATAAATGGATCTAAGATGAGAATCAGATGGAATTAAGTCATGAGGAATACAGCCTTTATCGCTTAGGAGGTTAATATTACAGGGATGATTATTTTCTAGTAAAAGAGATTTTTTATTAAGCAAAACATTATGGGTTTGCGAACAATAGAATGCTTTATTTTGTAATGCTTTTGCCTCCTGCTGTAAAACAATCAAAGCTTCTTTAGTTAAGAAATTATTTAAGATAAGTATAGAATTTTTAAGAAGTTTATTTCTACAACGTATAGCATATTCATCGAGGTTATCAATAGGGTGGCGTTTTATATCAATAATATTCTGAGCGTTATCCATATGTACCCTTGATGGACTGTAAAAAACTTGATTAATTGTGGATAAACGAAGAAATAGGGATACTTGTGACAAATATTTATGCTGTGGTCGATCTAAATAGTTTCATTTAATTCACCTTAACCGAATTTCACTATCTTTTTTATATAGCCCTGCTCTATCGCGATTCAAAACATTAAGGATATTTCTGAGATTAGATCGATGATAGTGTGCGAAACTAGTTTTCTGTCTAATTAAAATTAAAAAAAGACCTTCCATTATTTTCTGAATGACTTAGTTGCTATTTATACAAAAATAATCCGTAGTCATTTTCTTAAGAATCTCCCTACTCAACCAAAAATACCACTGCTGGAACAAGTATTATTTAATCTAAGTATTAATTTCTTGCAAATAAGATTAATGATTTAAGAATGTTAAAGAGATAATTGTGAGGAAATATAATATGTAACTCTAAAGTAATAAAAACTAATCATACTCTATTAGGAGATCTTACTGAAATCAATTGATTAGCTTGATATAATTAGTACTTTTCGAAATTAATCTTTAAAACTTACTTGGTCATACTCAAAGTTATGTTCAAAAATAGTTTTCGAATTCTGATATCAGTCTTCTGTTTAATTTATATTAGCTCTCCTTTAAGGGTTTCAGCTCACCAACCTAGAATAGTCGAAACTGAAAATATTAATGTTATTAAACCAGAGATATCTAAGGCCTACTATGGCAAACTTTCCGAAAACCCACACATTTATAATATCAAGGCAAAATCTACCATTAATTTATATGTTAATATTTTGGTTCCTTTTTTAGAAGGGCCCGAAAAGAAATTCATAATCAAGGTGTTAAAGGATAATCAGTCTTTAGCGAATCTTAGTCCTGGTAAAGAGGATTGGAAACAATTTTTTGAACCATTTGGCCAAAGCACATATTGGCAGGGTCCGGAATATAAAATACGTGCTGAGGCTGGAAATTATAAGATTATTGTACAAAGCGCGGAAAGAAATGTCAGATACGTTTTAGCCATCGGGGAAATTGAGGCCTTTGATGGAGTAGAGAGTCTAAACGCAATTTTACTTATTCCTGAATTAAAGAGAAATTTTTTCAAAGAGTCGCCTATCAATTTTATATACTCTCCACTTGGGTGGGGATATATCTTGATTTTACAAATTCTAGCCTTATTGATAGGAAAGATTTTATCTAAGTTATTAGAATTCAGCGAAATCAAAATTCAAAAAGGTTATTTTAATAGGTTTCCCAGAAGTACTATGATTTTGGGAGTAATTATCTGGGCAAGCTTACTTGGCTGGGCCATTACAACCTCATGGAACCCTATATTAATAATCCTTTCCGGCCTAGCTCTTTTTATAACCATAACAAGTTGGTATTGTAATAATAAGATTAATGAGAAATGATGAAAACCCTTAATAAGCTAATCATTTAATCAGCTAGATAGCATCATTATAATTCTAAATTCATACATCAAATAGTAAATACTTTCTAGCAAAAATCAATATGACCATCCAAAAAAGAACCACAAACTCCACCATCTAATAAACAACATAGAAACCCTATGATACTTCCAGAAGGGCTTAAATTATAACCGATATTAGACCTTCCTATGAGAGTAGTATCACCAGATGTTCCTTCAAGCAAAATGATCCATCAAGTAAGAATCAATAAACCCACTCCCTATTAAACTCCAAACGTCAATGCAATAGATTTTACGTTTGTTTGCATTAATAACTGCCTTTGATTAGTATTTAATAAGCACACTCCTATGTGAGTCTAAATCTAACTCTCCAACTTAATTAAAATAAATTCGACAGCATATTTAATTGAGAGTGGAGGCTAGTAGTAATATTTATTATCTGCAAGGGCACAATCAATGAAATAGGTATTTCTTTTTATCTTCACATTAAGAGATGGAGTGAGTTACTTTAAGCGTTACTTAATAATTTATGTAGTTGAGCTAGAACTTTATTTTAATAATTTTCGGCAAAAAGTTATATGTCATAATAACTTTAAATAATGCTTAGGGAGGTCAAGTTGAATATAGATAATATAAAGCCACTAATATTATCAGTAATAATAACTGCTATAATCTGCACAATGGATTGGAGCAGTTATCTTTCAAATTAAGTTTTCTATATATTTATACTAATCCAAAAATTACTATTATTACACCTTGATCCTATCCTAAGTGACCATAGGTTTATCTTATTTTTAACTTAAGCATATTTCTATAAGTTTCCCACCAATTTCCATTAATGCGTCGAGCGTACTCAATAAGAAACATATGAGGAATTGTTATTGCCGCAATCAGAATAATTGTTGACTTTAAAATATCCTCGCTCAAGTTTGAATTAGAAAAGATTAAATAAACTATGCTTAGAAATAAAATACTAATGAGAGTGAGTGGAAGTCCATTAACAAAAAATTCTTTAAAGGTGTCGAACTTTAACCAACCATATAAAAAGTTTAGATGCGTTATGGAATGAAGCAAGCAAAAATACAGAATAAGAAATACTAACGGGGGCAAGAAAATACTACTAAGAAAAATAAACAGTAATTCAAAACCTTTTACTATTCCTTCATTTTTCAAGGAATGATAGCAAAAGAAGATTCCAGCTGGCACTAGCATAAAAGCAAGTTGCCTCATAACTACAACCAGTTTATTGGCATTATCATATATAACAAGGTAACTAAATACTTTTGTGACCAAGTTTTGATGAAGCATACTAGGAAATATTAAAATGCAAAGACCAATTAATATTGGTGCGAGAATATCATTCCTACTTATTGCCCAGTCAGAACCAAAGTGCCATGAAGATATTAATAGAAATACTAAAAGTGAGAAAAAAGGGAATGCATACCAAGTAAAAAGAGACAAAAGAACCAATCCTATATATACAATATAAAATGCTGTAATACGAAAAGTCGTGTTTGTAAGCCCTATTTTTTTTGCAACTTGATAATCATAGGCACCATGAGGAATTCCTAAAGTAATCATTAAAGTTACTAAAATAAATACTTGGATCTCAAAGCTAATTACGAATAAAAAATAATTCATAAATATAAGAAGTGTGGAAAGGGATATGAGTGCAAGCTTGTATTTTGCCATTCAATTCTCAACGAGATAATAGTGCTTTTAAAAAAGGTAATTTAGGTACAGACATAGCCAGGCTGATATAATCGCGTGTTTGAGCTGTATCACTCATAAATCTTGCAAATCTATCTGCTGACATCTGACGACCAATATTTAAAAAGATATTCTCACCTAAACACATATCCTTTTGTAATACTTTGATCAACAGGGAATCAAAGAAGTTTTGCTTTCTATTACTATGAAAATAGTTTCTAGAAATCGATATATTTTTAGAAAGATTTGATGCAACATATTTTGCCCATCTTTGTATTCTAAGAAACCCATATCCTGTAGACGATCGCAAATTTCCAGAAGCTATACCTGCACGTAAATACAAGTCTTTTGAATTCCAGGTATTTACTTTTAGTCCCATAGGTAAAACACCAGACTCTGACCTAAGAATTTTATATTGTTTAATATTTCTAATACTCAAATTATTTTCAAGACAGTCCTTTAAATATTCAGGTTTAATAAAAGCAGTAGAAAATATAGTGTATTCTAATAGAGCTCTATTATTAGAAAAGGGTAAAATATACAGGAAGCCAATTCTTTCTCCACTGCTTTGAAAATCTTCCATTAGTCCAGCTTCTGCTGAATTAAACAAGTCACTTGTACTCTCTATTTCCTGCCCAAAGAATATTTGGTATACAGGTGCTTCCATACTCTCATCTTTTAATATAGGTCGAGTATCTATAACTACCTTTGACTTTAAAACATGATTTTCAGTATGAATATATGAATTAGTTTCTGTAAAATCTATAGTCTTTACTTTTTCATTCAATAAAAGAGTTTGGCGTTCATCTTTATATATAGCTTCAGTGGTTTTATTATAGAATTCTTCAGAGGGAATAAAACAATACTCAAAGTTTGAGCTTTTATGTTTATAAATTGTTTTACTATTAGAAAATCGCCACACCTTCCAAGTTTTCTTTATGATGTCTCTGTGTATGAAATCACTATTCTTTTCTAGCCAAAAGCACCAACTTTTATCATTAGAATATTTATCTCTTTCTTCAAGAATTATTATTTTTTTATTTCCAATATTTTCTTTAGCATAATAGTACCCCAAACTTAGCCCAGAACATCCCCCCCCTATAATAGTTATATCCGAATATATATCAGCCATTTTGNAATTTGAGTAGTTTCTTTGGGTGAGGTTTATAGTTAAAATTAATATTTACTCTGCAAAACCCAGTAANGCTTGTTCGTAAAAAGACTAAAAATTGCTTTGATCGCTATCCATACTTTATCTGNTAAAGATGTGTATACTCTTTTTTCCCAATAAACGTAGTTTTCTGCTTTTAACTTATTACCAATTTCCCTGTATGACCTCCCTGCAATCAGAACACATATTTTTGATCGAAATGGAAGGTATGCAAGTCCATACTCGGATCTCTTATAGTATTTATCAGCAAGTTTAAGCAATTTAGCACATGCAATTCTTGCATCAATTCCAGATTTATCTGGTGCTTCTATTAATAATCTAGAGTTATCAGTATTAATTAATATGCTAGGTAGGTAAATACGATTGTTGATAGCATCTTCTTTTATATCCCTGCAGATATTAGTCAATTGCATTGCAATACCCAGATCAGCTGCAAATGAGCAAGCGCTTGAGTCCTTGGCACCAAGAATGGGACACATAAGGATTCCCACAGTACCAGCTACTTTGTAACAATATTCAAGCAACTCATCTTCATTTTGTATTCTGACTGTAGATAAGTCAGAAAGAATACCAGATATGAGAGAATTAATGGCTTCATGATCTAATTTTTTATCATGAATAAGATCCAATAAATCTGAAATAACTGGATGATTGGAAAAGCCACTTTGTATATCATGTTTAAACAAATTAATCTCTTTGAGAGCAAGAGAATAATCTTGAGTTTTATCAGCTATATCATCAATCAGTCGACAAAATTGATACAAACGAGCTGCTTTCTTTGTAATAGAATTGCCTAGGAATATACTTGCAAAATAAAACGTTTTACTATTAATTCTAAAAATATCTATAGCATCAACAGAATATTTAGCTTTAATCTGACAGTGGGCGCTTTTCATGCAGCGTTAATTAAACTATCAACTACTTTAGCTGAGCACAGAACCCCTGGTAAGCCTGCACCCGGATGAGTTCCAGCACCTACAAGATAAAGGTTTGCTATCCCTTCTGCCTTATTATGAAAACGAAACCATGCTGATTGTGAAAGCAAAGGTGCGATGGAAAATCCAGCACCATATACACTACAATAATCAGTCTGAAAATCCTCTGGGGTCTTATAAAAGTCAACCTTAATTGATTCAGCTAACCCAGGCAGAATTGTTTCATCTAGTGCTTTAATAATTCGAGAGCGAAGTTTAGGTCCTTCTTCATTCCAGTTTATAGAAGCTTGTAGATTTGGAACTGGAGCCAAAACGTAAAAAGAATCACAATCATCTGGCGCGAATGAGGGATCGGTTGCCGTTGGCCTATGTAGATACAAAGAAAAGTCTTCTGCTAAAGTTTTATGATTAAAAATATCAGAAAGCAATTCTTTGTATCTTTTTCCAAGCCAAATTGTATGATGTTCTATATGCTTATATTTTTTTGAAGTCCCAAAATACAAAACAAACAAACCCATTGAGTAGCGCGCAAACTTAACTTTCAGTTTAGCACTAATAGATTGATGCTTTTTCTTGATTAAATTTTTATATAAGAATGCTGCATCAGTATTTGAAATAATGATATCAGCATTCATTATTTTTTTATCTTTAGTCCTAATTCCCTTAGCAAAACCATTCTCGATTATTATTTCCTGAACACTTGTATTAAGAGTGAGTTTAATTCCTTCTTCCAGCATTAACTTCTTAAATCCTTTTAGAAGAGCGCCAGTACCCCCTATGGCAAAATGAATTCCCCATTTTGTTTCTAAATAATGGATTAGAGAATAGATAGAAGTGGTATCAAATGGATTTCCACCAACAAGCAGAGGTTGAATTGAAAATGCCTGGCGTAAAAAAGGATCTTTAATGTGTGAAGAGATAAAACTCCATACACTTCTATAGGATTTTAATGTCACAAGATGGTGTGAAACAGAAGCCATTTTTATAAAGTTATGGAATGGTTCAGCAGAGAGATCTTCAAAAGCTATTTTAAAAATCTTTTTGGATTCTTTTAATAGATTAAGGTAATTAACTTTATCGGCAGGATTAAATTTTTCTATTTCACATAATATTTCTTCTGTACTACCTCCATAGTTAAATTTACGACCATCAGGAAAGATAAATTGATACCACGGATTAAGGGATTTAATTGTTATATAATCATCAATATGTTTTCCAAAGAGTTTAAATAATTCATCAAATAAAAAAGTTGCCGTTAATACAGTAGGTCCTGCATCAAACTTATAACCTTGTGACTCATAAACCTGAGCTCTACCACCAATATCTAAACATTGATCCACGATTTCAACATCATACCCTTTTTTTTTCAATCTTAGAGAAGCCGCTATACCTCCAAACCCTGCTCCAATAACAATTACTTTAGGCATTTTGTTTATACTATTATCGATTTAATATTAAACTTTTAATATTATTGATCTCATTTTTAATTA
>PAJA01000024.1 GCA_002705185.1 Nitrospina sp.
ATAACAATATTTTTATTTTCTTTTATTGACATGGATTAAATATAGAGATGTGAGTAATGTGTCTATTTATTTAGGTTATTTACTTGAGGGTAATTACTATCGATAAATGCTTCTAAATATCTTACTTTTTATTTTTATATTTAAACAAAATTAAGGCCTAAATTTAAAGCTTAGAAATAATCTTGTCATCAAAGAGTATCCGGTAATTTATAACTGGTCTACCTCTAAAGATCATTGACTAACTTATTTTGTTATAGTTGCGACTCTCTTTTGATCTGCTAATTAATTTCGCGCCATGCATTTAGTAAAGGGAAATATAATGCTTTCTTAATGGGAAGTTTCTCACCATATTTTCTTAGTACAGACTCATATCGATCCAATTGAGGTTTATAGCGCTTTTCCTCGTTATCTAAAAATATATCGAGACTTTTTCCGCCACCTTTATGGGTTCCAGTTTTATAATCAATTATCCATCTAATTCCGCCATCAATGAAAGTCCGGTCAATTACACTTCGGATATAATGGTTATTTTCAAAAAAAGTTAGAGGATATTCTGAGTGGGCATCTTCATGTAACGATAATATCCAAAGTCCTCGGTCATCCTCAAAAACTTTAGAGATAGCTATAATTCCAGACTCTAATGCTTCTTCTGCTTGATCAAAAGGAAGCCCTTCTCCTTGTAAAGCGGATTTGAAACGAGGCTTTAAATTTTCAATCTTTTCTTTGGTCCATTTTTCTAAACCCTCTACCGCTATATCATGCAGACAACGGTGTAATACATTGCCTAGGCAACGTGCTTTATTTCCTGCCCAGTAATATTCGGGTTCCAAATATCTTTCTATTTCGATATCGACTAAAGGTCCTTCGATAATTGACTGTGCTGGAGTTGGAAGAGAAAAGTTAATTGGTAATCGTTGAGTTGAATGTACTGCTGATGTTTCTTTTTTATGTTGAATTGGCTCAGATACCATTGTCTCTGTTAGTTTCTTCAGCCAGTCATCTTTTATATGAGGCCATAGTTTGTTCAGGAGAGATTTTGAATGCGGTTTCCATTTGGTTTCCTTTGAAGGTTCTAAATGGCCAAAAAGATGAAGCTGGGATTTAGCTCTTGTTGCTGCAACATAGAGAAGTCTTAATGTTTCATAGTCTTCTTTTTCTTTATTAAGGTCCGATAAAAATTCGTAAATAGGGGAAGCCTCTCCTCCTTTTTCTTCAATCGGCGCAAGTAACAGGTCATCTCCATGCGGCATCCAATAAATCAAACGTTTTTCTTCTCCTTTGATACGTTTACCTAATCCAGGTAAAATAACAAAGTCAAACTCCAAACCTTTTGCTTTGTGCATAGTCATGACTTGTACGGCATTTTCCGTTATTGCTAAGGGACTGGCGTAAAGATCCATAAGAATTTGGTCAAAATTTTCAAATTTATCTTCTTGACCAGAGAAAATAATTTCTTCAACCTTATTAAAGAATACCTCAATATCATCAGGGTTAGTTCCCTGAAGACAAGCCGGACCTCCAAGTTTTATCCAGCAGGCTTCCAAAACATCACGAAAATTTTGATCAACAAATCGGTTGAGGAAAGGTCGAATATTTTGCAGAAAGTTTTGTATTCTTTTTTGGCCGTCTTTACTAAGAAGAGTAATTTGTGAGGTATTATTGAGTAATAACCAGATAGGGGTTGATGCATTCAGTTCCACTAAAGAATGTATATCCCTTAAAGATAATCCGCACCATGGTGCTCTTAAAATAGAAAGCCAAGCGATCCTATCACCAGAAAAACGAAGAGCGCGAAGCAGAGAAAGAAGGTCTAGAATAGCGGGTCTATCAGTAATAGAGTCTATAGAATCGGCTTTAAATGCTATATTAGATTCATTAAAAAGTCTAATAATGGAAGTGAGATGAGTTCTTCCTCTAACAAGGACTGCCAAGCTCTTTTTTGGGTATCGCAATTGCAGTGTTTTTATTAACGCAGAGATTTTATTTGCTTCATCCTGAGAAATTATATTACTGTCTTCATTATATGGAATAGGGTGATAAATAACTCCAGGATTTATACTTTTCTCTAATACTGCTGTTGATGGATTGTATGAAATAGCACCAAGATTTGCATCTTCATGTTGTGGAAATATTCTTTGAAAGCAATTGTTAATCCAGTCAACTAAATATTTTTGTGACCGGAAATTAGACTTCAGTGAAAGTGGCTTTAAGCTTATATTACCTATTCCGTGATATTGGGTTTTGATGAATAAACCTACCTCTGCATCTCTAAATCTGTAAATGGATTGCTTGGGGTCACCTACAATGAACAGAGTTTTTCCATCTTGATTACTCCACTCCGATGTAAGTTTATGCAATAGTTCTTCTTGCTTAAAAGAGGTGTCTTGATATTCATCTACTAATATATGATGAATTTTACAATCGAGATAAAAAAGCAAATCGGTGGGATATTCTTCTCCATTTTCATTCTTATTGACTAAAGCTTTTATAGCAGCAAGAGAAACTTCAGTGAAGTCAGTGATCTGATGCGAGGAGAAAACTTGTTTTAGTATTTTATTGATCTCTGCCAAAAGACGAATAGTAGATTTTAGTAAATTCCATTCCTCGTTTGTAAACTCTCTTCGAGGAAGTTTTTTTACTTTCGTAAGGGTTGAGAGTATTGCTGGGTTGGTTTGCAAAGAGCCTACCAATTTTTCAAACTCATCTTTCATTTCTTTTTCAAACAAATTTTTGCCAGCGGGAAAACCTAAACGTACATCTGGTTTTTTCCTGTAGGTGTTATTTTTAGTAAGAAAGAGATGCGCTAATCCTTTCCATATTTCCAGGCTTTTGATGGTGGTGTCTGGGAAAAATTTGAGGTAAGCGAGGCAGCTACAGGGGTGCGAAGAATTATTAGTTACTAAGTTATTCCCTGAATATAAAGCTATCTTTAAAATTCGTTTCTGAATTTTTAGGCTAAATAAGTTGTTAAGTTCATCTAGCCGAGCTTGAATTAAGCCTTCTAATGCAAAGCTAAGTTTTTTTCGAGTATTTTCATTTAAAGGATGGATTTCCAAGTTTTCACGGTGATCAAAAAAAGAGATCATCCACTGGTCTCTTTTTTCTAAGAGCTGGACAATTCTTTTTATAAAGTCTTCCTTGGAGTTATCAATATGTTGGAGAATGTTTTGGACCATTACTGCATAAGGGTTTGTCTTGTTTTCAGCTAAACTCAGAATGATTCGGGCAGTTTCACGATAAATAATTTTGGCATTTTCCTGGATATTCAAACCAATACCCATTCTTGATAATAAAGGCATTCTTCGAGTTAGTGATGAGCAAAAAGAGTCAATAGTCACTATTCTGAGTCGGGCTGGGTTATTCATCAAACCCCATTCTAGTGATTTATCTTGCTCGAGAACCTTTTGTGCTAATTCCCAGGTAAAACTTGCATGAGCCTTTTTCGGACGATCTTGTGTTTGGGCTTCCGTAAGAGCAGAAAAAACTCGTTCTTTCATTTCCGCTGCAGCTTTTCGGGTAAAGGTCATTGCCAGAATTTCTTCGGGTAATTTTGCAAGTCCTAATAATTTTAGATAACGCTGGATAAGTAATTCTGTTTTTCCTGACCCAGCTGGAGCTTCTACGATAAAAGATTGATCTGGTTCTAGGGCTTGATTTCTTATTTTTTCATCAGCCAGCATTAAATCGAACCTTCTGGAATTTTTGTTTTACGGTTTGTGGAATGATTTTTTTGAAAAATTACTTGCCTTATACCATTAAGAAAATTTTTTAGTTCTGTATCTATTTTCATACGATTCAACGGTTATATTTTTTGAATTCTACATAGTGTATTTAACTTGCAATGCCTGCAGGGCTCGCCTTTATTGATAGGTGAGACATGATTATTTCCTTGTATAAAATCATTAGCTACAGCATTTAAATTTATTTTCCAATAATTCAATAATTCGTCCCAAGAGGAATACCCACTTGCCTTGGTAAAATCTTGATTTTTAAGTATTCCAAGGGAAAATTCTTTATTTGTGGTCCCTTTAAACTCAGGTTTGCCGATGACTAAATGGCCATAAGCCAACCCAATGGCAGGTTTAGCGAGAGCATAAAGGGGTAATTGAGGGCCGTGTATATTTTCCCCAAACCAATCTGTTGTTTTAGCATCTCTTCCTGTCTTGTAATCAATTAATAGGAGACCCTTGCCAGGTATTTCATCGATACGATCAATTCTCAATATCAATTTAATTCCTGATAAACTTATTTCAATACTCTCTTCACTATGAAGTACTTTAAAATCGGGTCTTTTTAGTTCTACAAACAATAGCCAGTCATGGATGACTCTCACGTTTCGTTCTTTTTCAAGTTTGTTGAATTGAGTTTGACCTAAAGTACGTTTCGAACAAATTCTTATTGCTTCTTGTACATCTCTTTCAATTTGCTTCCTTAATAAATTATCGGATAGTGTTAAAAGGTTTTTCTGACTAACCGTTTTAATCCAGAATAACTCTAAGGCTTTATGGATAACGTTGCCGCGATCTAGGCTGTCAAAATCGACTTCAGGAATCTGATAGTATTCACTGTTTAATCGGTGTCGAGCAAAAGCCATGAAAGGGCAATCAATTTGATTTTTTAAGAGGCTATAACCTGATGAAATACCTCGTGTGGAAANTAGGTTTTTTTCCGTATCAGTNGCTGGTACAAATATTGACTCTGTAAACTCTTCGAGATTGTTCAGACTTAAGACTTGATCCTTGATTCTCTTGGAAGGATAAGACACTGCATTAACCTTAGTGAATCCTTTTAGTAAGGGACTAATTTTTATGTCCACATCTCCTTCGTGAAGAGCATAACTAAAGTGAATTTCTGGCGCCGATATTAGAAGTCGTCTCAATGATTGTTCTGCAAATTTTAATTCTCGTTGAGGATTAGATCGTGGTATAGAAAATTTGTTTCGGATTTCATAAGGAATAAAAGGATTGGGTTCGGGATGAGTTGGGAGTGCTTCACTATGGCAACCCATGACCCATAAGTGGTCAAACTGCATCCCAGATGACTCGAGAAGGCCTATTACTTGGATGGAGTGCTCCGGTGTTTTGGTTTGAAAGGGTGTTCCTTTTACAATATTGATCAGGTGATCTATAGCTTTTAACCTATTAACTGGGCCGATAATCTGGTTGAGGGAACAAAGTTGATTTAGGCAATTTTTCCATGCTTCAAAAGCCTGATACCGTTTGGATAAAACTGACGATTTATCGACAGATCCGTTTAGTTTTCCTGGCCATCCGGTTGCTTTCAATAACTCTGATAATTTTTTTGCCCACTGTTCTGGCAATAGGATTTTGTTGTTTAGTACCCATATATTCAATCTTTCTACCAATTGATCTACTTGAGGAATACTTCCATAATTTATGGAGAGTTGGTCAAGAGTTATTGAGAGAATTCTTTGTTTTCTTAGTCTGCTCTCAAGATTTGATACTTCTTGGGTGGGAGGAAAATCGAATCCCAAAAAAGGACTTTGGATAAATGAAAGTAGCGTGTTGAAAGGTATAGTAGAGGTTTTTAAACTTAACAAGTCTAGTGCTATTTTAATCATAGGCTCCTGAGATAAGGGCGGAGCTAAAGAAATATTAAATACCTGTTCGTTTAAATTAAAAATGGACTCGGGAACTAATTCTGCCGTTAACTCGCGTTTTAACAACGTATAATACTTTTCCAGCTCTGGTACAACGATGCCTATTCGTTTTCCTGGTTTAAATATTGACCTTACCCAGCGAGAACATCCTTCGGCTTCTTCTTTTTTGTTTTCGTATTCTCGGACATCTATACTTTCATAGTTTAGATTGTTTTCTAAAACTTCTGGAGTGGGTATTGGTGATAGAATCTCTACACGAGTTCCTTTTTCTAGAAGAAAATCGATGAAATACTTAAGCTGTGGGTTCTGTTCTTCAAACCCCATGATGCGGAGTGCATATGGAATGGATATCGTTCCATCCTGCATAGAGTTTTTTACAGAATCCATAAGCATACAGGGATCTAATGCACCTAATGAAGACAGGTGTCTTTCATATTTTAGAGTCCATTTGAGGAAAGTTTTTGCTTCATCAGTCAGATCATAAAGTTTAGGATTTCGAGGAAGCCGGTATTCATGAATTAGGGTAAAAGCTTGACTTACTTTAGATGCGATTCCTTGAAGATGAAGAAGGTCAAGATGGGCTGAGTCACTAGATATTATTTGTTCCCAGATTTTTTCGCATTGTAATTGGCTGAGAATGTATTTAGTTGGCCATGATTCTATCCAAACATTACGTAACCAGACTGATAGGGAGAGTATATTTGGGCTCTGCCAGGCATTCTGACCCGCTTTTTTCTTCTTCTCATCATGTTCAAGTAAAAGCCAACGGGCTAGCCGATTGTTGACGGTAAGGGTAAGAGGTGGTAGTGGTGAGCGATTGCTCATTAATAGTTAAGGGGTGTCCTGAACCCACACTTCACCTGTAGAAGTGGTTTCGCGTTTCCAAATAGGTGTAGTGCGTTTGAGTTCTGCAATTGCCCATTCACAGGCTTTAAATGTTTCGCCACGGTGTTCCCCGGCTGCGACGATTAAAACAATATTTTCACCGATATCGATGTGACCGATACGGTGGATGATACTCATATCAATGATTCCAAAATCCTTAATAGATTTTTCGCGAATTTCCTCAAGTTTTTTTTCTGCCATCTTGGGGTAATGCTCAAAATTAAGCTCGCTGATGTTTTGACCTTTAGAAATCTCCCTCCCTGTCCCAAGAAAGGTAGTGATACCACCTATATTTCGGGAAACTTTTTTCATAGCTTCGATTTCATCCGTTATAGAGAAGTTTTCCAACTGTATACGTATTTTTGCATCGATGGTTGTACTCATTTTATTGTCCTTGTTATATCGATCCGCCTGAGAAAGGGGGAAGAAACGCCACTTCGTCTCCATCACGAATGATGGTATCCGCAGATGCCATTTCTTGATTAACTGAGATCATGACTTTTTTTTCTCGGATAACTGCTCCCATTTTTGGTGCTGTTTTAGAAATAATATCGCTTAACTGATCTATACTTATCGGGTTTTCAATATCTAAACTGTCTTCTTCTTTTTCTGCAATGGATTTTAGACTGGCGAAATATTTAATGGTGATCATATCCTGCTCTCCGCCGGTTCTTTTTCGAAAGTTCCCGATTTACCACCTGACTTGTGAAGTAAACCTATATTATTAAAATACATTCCCTTGTCAACAGCTTTACACATGTCATATATTGTGAGTACTGCCATAGAAACTGCAGTCAGTGCCTCCATCTCGACACCCGTCTGTCCGGTAACTTTAACTGTGGCGTTCACGGTGATGGAAGATAGGCCCGTTTCAGAGCTTGGGTCTTCGTTTACCTGAAAGCTAATATCGACACCTGTAAGTAAAAGAGGGTGGCACATAGGTATAACTTCATGGGTGCGTTTAGCTCCCATTATCCCAGCTACCTGCGCTACTGCGAGTACATCACCTTTTTTAATTTGCCCCTCTTTTATTAATCGCAAAGTTTCTGGTAGCATAAATATTTCTCCGTTAGCCACCGCTTTGCGGGAAGTATGAGCTTTTTCAGAAACATCTACCATGCGAGCACGGCCTTCTTCATTAAAATGTGTAAGTGGGTTATTCATATTAATTGTGATTGTACATCAACAAGCGTATACGCTCAATGGCATTTAAAATTTTGTATTTCACTAACGGCTACTCAGGAGGTTCATATAGACCAAGAATATTTCCATCGGGGTCCCGAAAACGTGCTAGCTTGCCGTAAGAGTGTATTTCTATATTTCCGTCCAGTACTGCATCCAGCTCTTTCATTCTTAGAATAAAACCTTCAATTGGTTGGGCAAGAAAATAAACAGTAGCCCCAAATCTGTTTGTGGAAGAGGATTTATTTAAAGCCAGTCTTTGTCCGCCAAGTTCAAACTCTGCCCAATCCTCTCTGTGAAACAGAGGTTCTTTTCCTAGTACCTTCTGGTAGAATTCCACCGCTCTATCTAAGTTTGTAACTGGATAAGAAATGAATGCGATTGTTGTCTGCATACTGATATCCGAATTTATTAATAAATATTATTTGGAGATTAAAGCTTGTCACTTTTTAATATAGGACTGGTTCTATTATCCAGTATTTTGCATTCTTTCTGGAATATATTGACTCAGACTAGTAAAAATTCCCAATACTTTTCTGGCATCAAAGGCATTTGGATTATGGTTATGGCCTTGAGTGCCTATTTATACTTAGGAATTTCCCCTTTGAGTTCTGAGATTTTATTTTGGGGCATCCTCTCAGGATTTTTGCATGGCGTTTATATACTCTGCCTTTCTAGGGCATATGAAACTGCTGATATTTCTTATGTCTATCCAATTGCTAGGTCCGCCCCGGTATTTGTGCCAATTTTTTCTTGGTTAATGCTGGATGAACACTTAAGTATTTCCACGTTTGTTGCTATCGGATTTATTCTGACTGCTATTTATATCTTACATTTTAAAGGCAAAATAATAGAGGGATTTAAAAACCTGATAGAGGCCATGGGTCATCAGGATTTACGTTGGGCTTTCTATACACTAGTAATGGTGATTAGTTATAGTCTTGTGGATAAAAAAGGGATGGATTCGTTTTTGAGTCACTTTCCTGATCAACCCTTTATCAATGGAGTTACTTTTTTTTTCATTGAGGCTGTTATAGGTTTTACTGTCTGTAATATTTATATTTTCATCAAACATCCTTCAAAGTATATTTTACAAACTTGGAGAGCTGAATGGCATAAGGCTCTAATTGCCGCTGTTGCGACTCTAGGCTCTTACGGCTTAATCTGCGTTGTTCTTCAGTTTGAAGCATTGAGCGCGATTGTTTCACTTCGACAAGTCAGTGTTTTGATGGTGGTCTATTGGGGGTGTTGGAAACTAAGGGAGCCTTTTGGCCAGCAACGCTTGTTGGCCGGAGTAATGATTTTAATCGGTATATTTCTGCTTGGCAGCAACTCTTATTAACTCTTAAGTAGGATAGTTTATTAAAAAAAATTAACCCCATTTACTGATAAGACATCGATATAATAAAAGTATTATTGATCATTAAAATTAAAAAATAATATTACGTCTGTGGAGATTCTCCACTATGAAACTGGAGGTTGTCTGTGAATCGTATTTCAAAATTTATAAAAACCGGATTGTTTCTTTTTGTATTTGTTGCTCTTTTAATCTCTTCCGCGGAAGCGGTTAAAGGTGATAAACGTATAACTAAGACTTTTTCATTGAAGAACGGACTTGATGTTCTTCTTGTCTCTGATCCGGACGTACATCGCAGTGCTGCTGCTTTATCAGTTGGTACAGGTTATTTGTATGACCCTAAGGATAAAGCAGGTTTGGCTCATTATCTTGAACACATGCTATTTTTAGGAACAAAAAAATATCCTACAGTTGGTTCCTATAAAAAGTTTTTGGATTCACACTCAGGAGGATCTAATGCATACACGAGTGGGAATATCACTAATTATTTCTTTCAGGTATCTCATGATGGTTTCAACGAAGCTTTAGATCGATTCAGCGACTTTTTTAAGGCACCTTTATTCGATAAAACCTATGCAGAGAGAGAAGTAAAAGCTGTTAATAATGAGCATGAAAAAAACAAGTTAAATGATGGGTGGCGTGGAAATTATATTTCCGGGTTGATGTCCGAACCAGGTCATCCTCTTGCAAATTTTGGAACCGGTAATCAGTTAACTTTGTCCGGTGAAAATCAACCAGCATTACTTGAATTTTATGAAAATTATTATGCGGCTTCAAATATGAAGTTGGCTCTAATATCAAGCATGCCGATGGAAGTTCTTTCTGGTGTAGCGGATAAATATTTTTCTGATATACCTGATAGACTGGTTAATATTCCCCAGCTATCTTCTGAATTCAGAAAGCCGCTCAAAGGTAACTACCGGTTGCTAAAAATTAAAACGATTAAAGATGTTCGCTCTTTAGAAATCGATTTTCCTACTATACGACTTAAAAACCATCAATCTAGCAAACCAGCCTCGATTATGGGCTCTGTCTTGGGTTATGAAGGCAAAGGTTCACTGCTTTCTAAGTTAAAGGAAGAAGGGCTGGTCTTGAGTCTTAGTGCCGGTGGAGGCAGTAGTCATCCGGATATTAATTCATTTGGAATTAATATATCTTTAACCGAAAAAGGATTGAAAGAGTACGAGAGGATTCTTGAGTTAGTTTTTTCGTATATTCGTATGATTCGTGAACACGGATTTGAAGAGCACACCTTTAAAGAAGCTCAGGCTATGGCTCAGATTAATTTTGACTGGAAAAATCCAGATGAAGGTATGGGGTTTGTTTCTAGCAAAGCTTCACTCATGCAGGATTATGAGTTAAAAGATGTTGAGACCTTACCGTTTCTCTTTAAAAAATATGATCCTTCTGCTTATAAGGCGGTGCTAGATACTTTGATTCCAGAAAATGCAATGGTGGTCTTGAGTCACAACTTAGCTGAAACTGACAGTAAAGCACCTTATTATGATGCTGAATATTCTCTCAAAAAAATTGGAGGAAAGTCTTTTATTAAATTGTCTAACCCGGAAAAGGTTAGCGGTATTTTTTACCCCGCAAAAAATGACTTTATTCCTTACAATCTGAACCTAGTTGAGGAGTATCCTCATTTGGTTCAGGATAATGACCGAGGAAAAGTCTGGTTTAAATACGACCATCGGTTCAAACAACCTAAAATAGCCCTGACATTTAGAATCGAAACTCCAAAAGTTTATGGTAGTCCTAAAAATCTAGAACTGGCTAAACTTTATGAAGCTATGATGCAGGAGGGTTTAAATGAACTTGTTTATCCTATTCAGTTGGCAGGGTTGTCCTACGCTTTGTCGATTGAAAAAAAGGGGGTACTTCTAAGTTTGGGTGGGTATTCTGAGAGAATTGGTGATTTGATTAAACTTGTTACTAAAAACCTGAAACAAGTGAAAGTAGATAAACAAAAATTTGCAAATATTAAAGAAGCGATGGTACGCGGATTAAAAAATAAAAAACTTGGACAAGCCTATTCTCGTGGAGGTTATTATAACTATTTGATGCTACTCCAAGATCAATACACTGAGGAGGAAAAGCTTTCAGCTTTGAATGCGATCACTTTGAGTGATGTTAAAGCATTTGCTCAAACACTTTATGACAGGGTCTATATCACCGGAATGATTCATGGTAACTGGTCGGATGATGAAGCGCGACAAAGTGTGGATATCTTGCTATCAGCATTAGGAAGTAAACCACTACCTGAAAATGATCGATTTGAGCAGGTGGTAGAGACTATGCCATCAGGAGAGAGGTTCCAATTTAGCCGCGAGGTGGAGGATAATAATAATTCCCTTGCCTACGCAATTCAGGTTGGGGATAAAGATTTTTCCATTCTGGCTCAAAGCTCAATAATTGCATCGATTGTTGAAAGTGATTTTTATACTCAAATGAGAACCAATCAGCAGTTGGGGTATATTGTATGGAGTTTTAATCAGCGTATTGAGGAGAGTATATTTTTTCGACTGGTTATCCAGTCTTCTACTCACGGGCCTTTTGAAATGAGTAAGCGAGTCTCTAGCTGGCTGGCGAGCACAGACAAACTATTTTCTGATTTGACAGATGAGGAATTTTCACGGCATCAGGAAAGCCTGATTGTTGGTCTTGAAAAAGAAGGAGATAGTATAGGTTCAGTTGCGGGAGACCTTTATACACTTGCTACTGATGAAAAGGGTGACTTTCATTTTAAAAAGAAGCTAATAAAAGCGATTCGAAATCTTAAAAAAATCGAAGTTGCTAAAATGGCGGACAGAATTTTTAGAGATCCTACTACTCCTCGACTTGAGGTTTTAATGAGAGCTAAGGGGAGCAAGGAAAATATACCCGAAGGGGTCATCGCAGATGTTAGTCAATTTAAAAACCGACTAAAACGGTGATGTATGCGCAATAACAAATGAAATTTGGTACAGCTTTTAAAAGAGGATCCAATTTTCTTAAGCTTATTGCTGCAACAAGAAAGTTTTCCAAAATTAATAGTGAAGTCCAAGATAGTAAGGTTCAGCGCTACTTTATTGAATTGCTGGGCATTTCTAGAGGACTACCTTCCAAGAATGGCCAGTTCCTGACTATGGATCTTGATAGTCAGGGACTGCGCAAACTCCTCAATAATTATTTGAAGCCTCTTCCTTTTGATGAGGTATCAGAGTTGATAGATATAGCCTATGGCAAGCCCTGGGGTAAAGTTTTTAAAATTCTTGATAAATCCTGTAAGACTGCATCCCTTGGACAGGTGCATTTTGGCAAGCTTGAAGATGGTACAGATGTAGCGGTTAAGATACAGTACCCCGAAATTGCGATGGCGGTTAAAGCAAAGATGAGTTTTATGGGATGGTTGCCAAAAATTGGGCCCATGGCAAAGTGGGGATTCGAGATGGGTGGCTATCACGATGCTTTCTGGCATAATTTTAGCGAAGAATTAGACTACAGAGTTGAAGCAGCACATCAAGAACGCTATCGCCGTAAGGTTTGTAAACTAAAACGTATTGTGATTCCTGAGGTATTGTCTGACTTGACCCAGCCTAACGTGTTGGCACAGAAAAAAGAAGAGGGATTCAGTCTTGATAAAGCTGAAACTATGATGCCTGAGCAGAAAAAAACTATGGGCCAATTACTAATACAACATTATTTTTATATGTTGTTTCGGCAAGGTTATGTTCATTCTGATCCCCAACCATCCAACTTTGCCTTTCGCCAGTATAAAAAAAATTATTTTGTATTAATTATTAATGATTTCGGAAGTGTACTGGAAGTTTCATCAGAGTTTAGGCTAACTCTTTTAAGAATTATTTTAGCTTTGCGTGAAAGAGAGAACTTGTCCCCCTTGTCTTGTCTCACTGCTCTGGGTTTTGATCCTATTAAATTAAAAGACCTGCGCTTGATGCTCCCTGCTTTAATGTCTGTTTTATTCGAACCATTTTTAACCGAAGCTCCCTTTAATGTTAATAACTGGCGAATTAATGAACGGTTTGATCAGATTGTCGGAGATATGAAGTGGTGGTTTCGGTCTTCAGCGCCTCCTCAAATAATATTTCTGATGCGAATATTTTATGGCTTGATAACCATGTTGAGTAGACTAGATGCTTCATTATCCTGGAAGTTAACGATGGATAATATTCTGTCTGACATCTATCCTGAGGCACGAGCTTTGATCTTGCCGGAAGTAGATAAAGAATTTCAGACTCCAGCTTTTGACTCTATTGCTCGTTTCCTAAAGGTTTCTGTGGTGAAAGCGAATGGAAGTAAAATAAATCTTACTATGCCTGGAAGGTGTGTAGATGATATTGAAGGCGAGATGGAAGAATCGATTAAACGGTCAATCCATAAACAAAATATCAACTTAATAGCAATTCAAGATAAAGTTCGAAAATCAGGCTTTTTGCCACAGACTCTATTTGAACTTCAAGATGAAGATCATACTATTAAAGTATGGCTGGAATAATCATAGGGCCTGGTAGATAATTCGGCAGGCAGAAATAAGTTGATAGAGCTCTGGCTGAAGGGCTGAAATAATATTATCAAATTGAAGCTATGAAAATATGGGTAGATGCAGATGCTTGTCCTAAACCGGTCAAAGAAATTTTGTATCGTGTTGCAGACCGGACAGAAATACTGTTAACCTTTGTGGCAAATCAGAGGATGCGCTTACCAGATTCTCCCTTTATTAAAATGATTCAGGTAGGGCAAGGAGATGATGTTGCTGATAATAAGATTGCATGTAAATGCGAAGCGGGAGATTTAATTATCACATCGGATATCCCTTTGGCTGCTCGTGTTGTCGAGAAAGGAGCACTGGCACTCGATCCCCGGGGAAAAGTCTACGATAAAAATAATATTGGTCAAATATTAAGTATGCGAAATTTTATGGACGAGTTGAGAGGTTGCGGTGTCGAAACAGGTGGTCCCAGCAGCTTTGGTCATAAGGAGCGGTTTAAGTTCGCCAACGAATTGGATAAGTACATCGCTGCTCAGGGGGGAATTAAATAGCAAGACCTTATAACTAAAATTAAATGAATTTTTTAAGTAGAACTCTTTTATTTGAGGGCAGTTCCGAGAACTAGTGAACTTATGAATGCAGTACGACTTTGATGGCCGATATTATTGACAGGAATTGATCTCATTTTCTAGTATTGGTTTTATAGCTACTTGTTCTATATTTTCTTTGACGTAATTTTTGGTGTTTTGAACGGCTAGTTTTTTGAACAGAAAATTCATTTTATTTTCTAGTTCCTCGCCAATTCCTTCTCGGATTTCATTCGACAACTCCCAAAACTCCTTTTTAAATTCACCAAATCCTTTTTTGCGAGTTTTGTAGATAAATTGTTCGTCAGTCTCTCCCGATTTTTGTTCACTGCAAAACTTTTCTCGTAAACGAGTATATATTTTCTCTTTAAAACTTGTGGGGAAGAGTGCGCTACCGTATATCATGTTTTGAAAATCGGTAGCAAGATGAATTTCAGCCGTTTCAAGTTCCGGGAATTTATGGAATAGATCCTGGGGTAGTGTAGATGCGCCGTGTTGCACAGCTCCAGCAAGACCATAATTATCACGTGAAATGCGCGATAGATTTTCCAAGGTATCGAAATCAAGATTAACATCAGCCACTGTTCCATCAGGTAGGGGTACTCCTCCATGTGAGGTTCCTGTCTGGATAGATATTTTACTGATAGTAGTAGCCCCGCTAATATTCTTTTCCAGCAAATCATTAAAGTTATCAAGATAGGCTCTTAATTCCTGTTCGTTGCTATTTTCTTTTCCAACTTCCCCAATTTCTCCGCCTACAGAGATGGTTATACCTTCAGGCTCATTGTCGCGCACGTGTTGAGTGAGTTCCACGCCAACCTCAAAGTTAGCTCTTTGTTGCTCAACGACATTAGTTTTACTTAGATCTACAAGTGTGGAGGTGTCAATGTCGATATTATAGAATCCGCCGGCTATTCCACTTTCAATAAGATTTTTGATTCCAATAATCTCTTTTTCGGGGTCTTGGGCATAGTTTTTGGCGTTAACTTGAAAATGATCACCTTGAATAAAGACGGGTCCGGTAAATCCTTCCTTAATAGCTGCACCAAGAATGACTGTGGATAGCTCGTTTGGTTTTTGGAAGGTATAGCTCATTTCTGATTTAGCCAGCTCAAAAATAAACGCCCCGGCATTAGTTTTGATAGCTGTGCGAAAAATAGCTCTGCATAGTTCATAGGGCAGGCCACGAATGTTTAGAGCGGGAACTGTGAATCCTTGTAATTCATTTCGGCCTCGGGCATCGTATAATCCCTGAATTGAAGAGCTTACAATACCAAGCTCCAGTGCCGCTGATTTTATAAAAAAGCGGCTCAAACCTTTTATCTCAGCTGAAGGATTGAGAACGGCATTCTGGATTAACTTATCTAGAACATCTCCTCGGAGCTTGTCGGGATCTTCTATTTTCAATTCACCGTTATTTATAGTGGCAAATTTCTTAAGTTGCCTGGCTATCTCGTCTTGATCATTAAAAAGCATCTGGCTCCATTTTAAATTTTCCCTATATAAAATATATTATACATGGGAGTGTGTTTAGAATTTAACTTAGAAATAAAAGGTTAATTCGAGGTTTCATTGTTGTTGTATATTTTGTTGGTAGCCAATAAATACCAATAATAAAGTATCGACCAGCGATTGCATTGTAACTAATAATTTGTTTTCAGGCAAAATATCTTTTTTGAAAAANTTTATTTTTTTTAAATNTTTAAAAACAATAACTTATGATTAATANATTAATTTTATACATTANGTTTTTTTATTATCATTCATATATTTGAATATCAAACAAGCTCNACTGATATATGATTAANGGTTGAAGCATAAACCTTTTTAGCTAACTAAGCTTAAGCTCTTAAAACACCTATAATTACAATATTATCTTGCCTTAATTCTAATTGACACAATTTAATAATTTGTTAGAATGCGCAACGTCTATATAGTGCGTGACAGCAACTTATTCCGCAGTTGATTAAGGGACTTTTTTATTGGTTCTTTAATTTTAGAATATTTAAGAATTAAATTTTTTCAAAACTAAATCCCAGGTTTCTGGAAGGGAGAAATTGACCCAATGTTTAAGAATATTTATATACCGGTAGATAATTCTGATTACTCTAACGCATGCGTTGATGTGGCACTTGAGCTTGCTAAGGGATCAGAAACCACTATTACTGCAAGTCATGTTTATGCTGCTAAAATGCACGATGTTCGGTTCCGCCAAATGGAAAGTGGACTTCCTGAAGAATATCAGGATGAAGAGGAATTAGAAAAGCAACGCAACATTCATGATCAATTAATTACCAAAGGTATGGAAGTTATAAGTGATTCATATCTTGATGTTCCTAAGGACAAATGTCAGGAACAGGATATTCCATTTGTAGGTAAGTCCCTTGAGGGGCGCAATTGGACTGAATTGGTGCGTGATATTAAAGAATCTCCTTATGATTTGGTTGTTATTGGCGCATTGGGACTTGGTGCAATCAAGGATAGTTTGATTGGGACTGTAGCTGAGAGAGTTATACGACGTTCTACAAAAGATATGCTGGTAGTGAAACATTGTCCTGAGATTCACGAGGATGTAGCCTCCAGTGGAAAAATTGTGGTTGCTGTGGATGGAAGTGGTCATTCTTTTGGTGGATTGATGACAGGGATTGAAATGGCTAAAAAGCTTAATCGCCCTTTAGAAATAATATCCACTTTTGACCCTTACTTTCATTACGCCATGTTTAATAGTTTGACTGGCGTATTGTCTCGCGAGGCATCAAAGGTTTTCAAGTTTGAGCAACAAGAAAAGTTACACGAAGATATTATAGATAAGGGACTGGCTAAGATTTATCAGGCTCATTTGGAGATTTCTCGTAAGGTATGTGAAGAAGAAGAGATGGAATGCACCATACGTCTTTTGGATGGGAAGGTTTTTGAAAAAGTTCTGCAGTATGCTAGAGAGGAAAACCCATATCTTCTTATTTTGGGGAGGATCGGTGTTCATAGTGCTCCCGATATGGATATTGGTGGTAATGCTGAGAACCTATTACGTTTGGTTCCGTGTAATGTGTTGTTATCCAGTAGAGTATATAAGCCACCAATCGACTTGCAGGCTGAAGAAAGTATTGAATGGACAGCGGAAGCTAAGGAGCGCTTAAAGAAGATACCTGGGTTTGTTCGTCCAATGGCTACTTCTGCTATTCTACGTTATTCCTTGGAGCGTGGTCACAGTATGATCACGTCAAGTGTTATCACTGAAGCGGTTCAGGAAATCCTCCCTGCAGGAGCTATGCAGGCAATGTCAGCTATTGGTGAGAGAATGAAGAATGAGGGTATGGACCCGAATAACCCAGAAGGTCTGGGCATGCTCAAAGAAGAAATGGCAGAAGCTCATGCTGGTAAGGCTCCTGAGGAGATCACTTTGAAATGTACAAGTTGTAATACATTTTATAAAGGTGATGTTGTAAAGTGTACAGTATGTAATGCAGGTCCTGAGCGTTTACTGCCAGTTAACAAAGAAGAATTTGAGGCTACCGAAGCAGAGGCTCAGGACTCTACTACATTCACAACTTTACCTGACGGCGTGCAAGTATCTTGGACGCAGGAAGCTTTAGATCGACTCAATAGTTTTCCAAAAGGACATTTGAGAAGAAAAGCTCATGCACGTGTTGAGAAAAATGCAAGGATACAGAAAGTTAATACCGTTTCATTAGCATTCCTCGATAAAATTTTGAATGAAAAAATTATTAAGAACGGTAATGGTAATGGTCAAAGTGAAGGAATTCCAGGTGATATCCTCAGTATAGGAGCTGAGTTGAATGCTGATGATTTTAACTGGTCACCAGAAGCTTTGGAAAGATTGGAGCGTGTTCCCCAAGGATTTATGAGGGATAATACCCAAAACCGGGTTATGGCTTGGTGTTCTCAAAATGATATTCAAGAAATTTCACTTGACGTTTGTGAGGAAGGAATCCGTGAGTCTGTGAAGTTGATGGAAGATGCCATTAAAAATGGCGCCGGTATTGAAGATTTCCTACCAGCAAAGAAGTAAAATTCTAGACTTTATAGTCTATTGTAATTTTTTTATGAGTCCTTGGATATTGAATCGAGTTCAATAACCAAGGGCTTTTTTGTTTTATCTCAGACTCCTGTCTAGAAATCTCGGTGGCTAATGTCCCTTTATAGGCGTTTATTCTATAATCTGAAACCCTATCTGAGTCGTTTATATCTTGCCATTTTCTTTTCGATTATTGTTGGTATTATTGCCACTTCACCTGTTCCAATTATCCAAAAAACCTTTGACCAAATCTTTGTAGAAAAAGATTATTTAATGTTAAAGGTGATTCCTCTCGCCTTGATCGTCTTATACACTATAAAAGCAGTACTTACTTATGCTCAAAACCTCATTATTTTTGGGATTTCATGGGAGCTGGTGGTTAAGTTCAGAGGAAAATTGTTCACGCATATTCACAAACTTCCTTTTGTGTTTTTTGAGGACCATGAAACGGGTGAGCTCATGTCCCGAATCAATAATGATGTAACAATTATGCAGTCCACCGTGACTCGATTATTAAAAGAGTTTATGCAAAATGGTGTGATGATGATTGGCTTACTTGCTTGGGTTTTTTATTTGAAGTGGGATTGGGCAATTATGGCACTGATTGTCTTCCCGATCATGGTCTTTCCTGTATCTAATATTGCCCGAAAACTAAGAAACTTTTCTCGACGTGGTCAGGAGATATTGGGTAATATCAACGTGACTATTATTGAGTCCTTTTCTGGAATAAAAGTTGTCAGAGCTTTTGGTATGGAGGATCGAGAATTAGAAAAGTTTCAGGTGGATAATGATAATTACCTTAAAGTAATGAAAAAAAATGTGAAGTATGTGGAAATCACTTCACCTTTTCTAGAAGTATTGGGAGTTGTTAGTGCCGCTTTCATACTTTGGTATGGCGGGAGTCAAGTTTTAAACAATGAAATTAGCCAGGGAACATTTCTTGCTTTCATAGTTGCCTTATTTATGATGTATTCTCCGATTCGAATTTTATTTAAAATCTATACCAATGTACAGACAGCGCTGGCGGGAGCGGAAAGAGTGTTTGGTATTCTTGACCAAGATGAAGAAAAGCTTTGGGAAGGCGAGAATGAATTTCATGAATTTAATGAAGGTATTGAGTTTAGGAATGTTTCTTTTCGATATCCATCAAGGAAAACGATGGTTTTAAATGATATCAATCTTTCTGTCAAAAAGTCAGAAGTCATTGCTATTGTTGGAATGAGCGGATCTGGCAAGACTACCTTAGTTGATCTATTGTTTCGTTTTTTTGATGCGACTTCCGGTTCTATCTTAATTGATGGAAAGCTTATTCAGGATTATAAGTTATCTTCCTTGCGAAGACAGTTATCTCTGGTCACTCAAGAGACATTTTTGTTTAACGACACGATCTGGAACAATATTGCTTTTGGTTGTGAACAGGAAGTTACTCGCGAAAAAATTCTTGAGGTTGGTCGGGCAGCTCATGTGGATGATTTTGCATCGAAATTAGACGATGGTTACGATACGCTCCTTGGTGAACGTGGAGTTAAGTTGTCAGGTGGGCAACGCCAGCGAATAGCCATAGCCCGCGCAATTTTAAGAAATGCTCCGATACTGGTGCTAGATGAGGCGACATCTGCGCTGGACTCTGAATCTGAAAAATTAGTACAAAATGCTCTTCATAAGCTTATGGAATATAGGACATCTTTTGTCATTGCTCATCGTCTTTCAACAATCAAACATGCTAGTCGAATCATTGTTTTGGATAACGGTAAGATCGTAGAGTCGGGGACACACGAGTCTCTTCTTAGGAGTAGCGGTTTATATCAGAAGTATTATGAAATGCAATTTATAGACTTGTAGGACTTTAATAAACATATGATAAATAACTAAAATGCTTTTTGAAAATGTTTATATAGAAGGCTTAGGTTATCACCTACCTGAAGAAATTGTTACATCTGCAGAAATTGAAAAAAGACTAACCCCTCTTTATGAGCAGTTAAAACTTCCTCAGGGTCGACTGGAATTGATGAGTGGGATTAAGGAACGTCGTTTTTGGGGTAAGGGGATTTTCCCAAGTGAAGTTGCAACCATTGCGGGTGAAAAAGCTATTGCCCGAGCAGGAATTAATAAAGATAATATTGGTTGCTTGATTTCTGCATCAGTGTGTAGAGACTTTATAGAGCCTTCCACTGCTTCGGTCATTCACCGTAACTTAAAGATTCCGTCTGAGACTTTTGTATTTGATGTTTCTAATGCTTGCCTAGGTGTGCTAAATGGGATGATGATCATTGCCAACATGATTGATCAAAATCAAATATTAGCGGGAATGGTTGTGGCTGGAGAAAATGGTGGCCCCCTTTTAAATAATACTATAGAGACATTGCTATCTAGGTCAGATATTACTCGAAGTAATATTAAATCATCTTTTGCCTCTTTAACTATTGGTTCTGCTGCTGTCGGTGTAGTTCTTTCTCACAAAAAAATTTCCAAACAGGGCCACCGTTTGATGGGTGGTGTTTCTTTAGCTGAAACACAGTTCAATCACTTGTGTCGAGGTAGTGACGATAGCGGGGTGAGTGGTAATTGGTCTCCTTTAATGGAAACTGATTCAGAGGCTTTGATGCAAGAGGGCTGTCGGCTCGCAGGTAAAACCTGGGCGCGTACTCGTGAGGAACTTGGCTGGGTTAATGAAGATGTGAGCAGGGTATTCTGTCATCAAGTAGGTAAGGGTCACCGAAAACTTATGTATGAAAATATTGGACTGAATCTACAAAAAGATTTTTCTACTCTCGAATTTTTGGGTAATACTGGAGCGGCTTCACTGCCGACGACATTGGCTATGGGGATAGAAAAAAATATTCTTAAAGTAGGAGATAAAGCTGCACTACTTGGTATAGGGAGTGGACTTAACTGTATGATGATGGGTGTTGAGTGGTGACAGAGCTTTATCCATTTTCATCAAATATTTTTCAGATTGAAAAGTATCATTATCATTACCTAGATGAAGGTTCTAATGGTGAACCTTTGCTCATGTTGCATGGTAATCCTACTTGGTCCTTTTATTATCGTAATCTGATTTTAGGTCTCAAAGACTCTTATCGTTGTGTAGTGCCAGACCACATGGGCATGGGTTTTTCAGATAAACCACAATACTATCCCTACACTCTTTCCCAACACATTGACAATCTTGAAAAGTTATTAGATTACCTGAAGTTGGAGAACATCACCTTGGTTGTTCATGATTGGGGAGGTCCAATAGGAATGGGTTTTGCCGTTCGGCACCCAGAGAGAATAAAGAGATTGGTGATTTTTAATACTGCAGCATTTTTATCGCCTGAAATTCCCTTAAGCCTGAAACTTTGTCGTCTTCCTGTGTTTGGGGCTATTGCTATTCGAGGATTCAATGCTTTTGCACGTACTGCTATCTATTGGGCTTGTAAAAAACAGGAAAGAATGGTGAGAAAAGTTCGGGCTGGCTATCTGAAACCTTATGGAAGCTATGCTGATAGGGTAGCAACATTGCGCTTTGTGCAGGATATTCCTATGAATGAGGATTCTCCTAGCTATTCAGTGCTTCAGAATATTGAAGAAAACCTAAATCTGTTTAGCAGTCATCCAGTTAAAATTATATGGGGTGCGCAAGACTTTGTTTTTAATGAACACTTTTTAAATCGTTGGAAGGAAATTTTTCCTCAGGCGGAGATTCACCGAATTGAAGATGCTGGACATTATGTTGTAGAAGATGCTCATGAGTATATACTTCCATTGATGAAAGAATTTTTCTACAAAAATCCAATTTAAAAACTATATGGAATATATATTCGTACGATTTTTTTGTACGAAAAAAGGACTTCCCATGGGAAGTCCTTTTTTATTTTAGAAGTATTTTGCTTAGTAACGGTAATGCTCAGGTTTGTAGGGACCTTCTTTGGCGACATGAAGGTATTCGGCCTGTTTATCGGTGAGTTTTGTAAGCTTCACGCCTAGTTTATCTAAATGCAGACGTGCTACTTCTTCATCTAGTATTTTTGGCAAAGTATAAACCCCAACTTCATATTTTTTAGTGTACAACTCTATCTGCGCGAGTACTTGATTGGTAAATGAATTGGACATAACGAAAGAGGGGTGACCAGTTGCACAACCCAGGTTTACCAGTCTTCCTTCTGCCAGTAAAATGATACTGTGTCCATCAGGGAAAGTGTATTTATCGACCTGAGGTTTGATGACATCTTTAACAATCCCCGGGAATTTGTTTAAGGCATCAACCTGAATTTCAATGTCAAAATGTCCAATATTACAGACAATGGCATCATCCTTCATTTCTTCCATATGCTCAATACGAATAATATCTGCACACCCTGTTGTGGTTACAAAAATATTTCCCTCTTTAACAGCTTCTTCCATTGTTGTGACTTCATAGCCTTCCATCGCCGCTTGTAATGCACAAATAGGATCAATTTCAGTAATGATAACCCTTGCTCCTAAAGTTTTCATAGCATCAGCGCAACCTTTGCCAACATCTCCATACCCGCCAACAACAACTATTTTACCCGCTATCATTATATCTGTAGCTCGTTTAATACCGTCAGCAAGAGACTCCCGGCAGCCATAAAGGTTATCAAATTTCGATTTGGTGACGGAATCATTAACGTTCATTGCCGGAATTTTTAGAATTCCCTTTTCGATCATTTTATAAAGGTTATGTACCCCTGTTGTTGTTTCTTCGGTAATTCCTTGGATGTTATCGAGTAACTCAGGATGTTTTTCGTGAACATAAGCAGTAAGATCACCACCATCATCTAATATCATATTGGGGCCATCTTCAAATAGTATGGTTTGAGCAGTACACCACCAATACTCTTCTTCGGTTTCTTCTTTCCAAGCAAATGTTGGAATGCCAGCTTTAACCATTGCGGCAGCGGCATGATCCTGCGTTGAAAATATATTGCAGGAAGCCCAGCGTACTTCTGCGCCCAACTCAACAAGAGTTTCCATGAGTACTGCAGTTTGAATTGTCATATGTAATGAACCAGCAATCCGCGCACCTTTTAAAGGTTTAGTAGTACCATATTTTTTGCGCAGAGACATGAGTCCGGGCATTTCATTTTCGGCAAGTATAATTTCTTTACGTCCCCAATCTGCAAGCGACAAATCTTTAACTTTAAAGTCTTCAGAGACGGTGCTTGTTGACATATGTTCAACTCCTTAGAAAGGTTTTAAAATATATTTATTAGCCTGATAAGAGAAAACCTTAACTAAAAGGCTAAGACTTGATGCGTTATTTTGAGAGACTAAGATGGATTATAGGAAGTACTCAATTAGTTTCCATCTTNGTATTNATGATAAATGCTTATATTTAATTGTAACAGATTATATCTAGACGTCAATTCATCACTTAATATTGAAGAANTTACAAAATTAGTGTTTGGTNAGTCTAATCTGCCTTNGGATTTGTATTATAACTATTAATAATAAATAATTTTCGGTTTTCATTTTATAAAGGGTAATTATGATTACCTTAGAAAAGAAGTTTTTAAGACTGATGTTTTACAATATAAACTTGGGTTAGCGACTCTTGAAATATTAAAGATCTATTTTTGATGTCAGTTGGAGGATAACTTTATTGTCTTGTAAAGAAAATTCTTAAAACTGATAAACTTTTTTCTATCATCAGAATCTAGGTGTGAACGAGTCTTACAGGCTCGAAGTTTCAAGGCAAGCCCGGGAAGATTGGTTTGATATTTAGTTTTTGCTGCCAATATAATCGATAGGACAGTGTCGCGGGTCAAATGGTTGGCTTTGAAGGGTTGATGAATATCTGTCCAGAAATCGGCGTCTCCCGTCTCAAATTGGCTCAATAGGGTATCGATAAAACTCGGGCTTGTTTTTCTTTCTGATGATATTTTTGAAAAAGAAGGCTGGCATGCTGACATAATTTCATTCTTGCTTATTACAGCCCCTTTACGGAATAGCATGGCTCTTAATAGAATATTTTTTAGTTCGCGGACGTTTCCTCGATATGAATGCTGTTTGAGGTATTCAACTGCAGCCGGTTCTAATTGAGGAGTAGTAGCGTCTATAGATTCTTTTTTATAAGAATTAAATAGAATACCGAGAAAATGTGTGGCAAGGTCTTCGATGTCTTCTTCCCTTTCATTCAAACGCGGTATCTGGAAACTTAAAGCATTGAGCCTGTGATATAGATCTTCACGGAACCTCCCTCCATTAATTTCTTTGACCAGATCTTTGTTCGTCGCAGCTATCAGAAAAATTTTGGAAATCCTGGGCTGATTTTCGCCTAGTCTCATGAACACTCCGGTGTCAAGAAAGCGTAGCAACTGTACCTGAGTTTTTGGATCGGCATCACCAATCTCATCAAGAAAAACCACTCCACCATTAGCTTCTTCAAGAATGCCTTGGCGGTTGAACTCTGCTCCTGTGAAAGCACCTTTTTTGTGACCGAATAATTCGCTGTAAGTTAATTCGCCACTATACGCAGCAATATTTGTTTTTCTTAATGGCAACTTAAAGTTGATGCCTTTTGCTTTTTGAAAGATATCGTTAAGGTGAGAATAAATGTTATTAAAAAAAAATTCTTTACCCGATCCGGTTTGTCCTTGAATGAGGAGACTAGGCAATCCGGTCATGACTTCGATTTGTTGTTGCCTCTCCCAGTTCAACATGCGATTACAAATAGACTCTACAACGGTTTGGATCTGTTCAACTAGAGAGTTGACATTGGAACTCTTACCGATGATATTACCGAAGTGATAAGAAGAAACGTTAGGGTCTCGGTACTCAATGTCTTTTTTGAGCTGAGATAATTCTCTTTTAAGTGTTTCAATCTGCTGTAAGTTATTTACTTTTTGACTGATTAAACTGGCAATAATCTGGAGGATTCTTTGATGCTCTTGAGTGAAGAAATTTTTTTGAAAACTGTCTTGATTGATCACCCCGAGAACATGACTACCATGGACAATAGGAACAGCTAACGCAGACTTGATTTGTCCAGAGAGGTTTTTATAAAACCCTTGTGTTTGCTTGATATCTTCTACATTTCCAATCAAAACAGGTCTGGCAATGTGAGCGACATAGCCATTGAGTGACCTTTGTTCGCTAGGAAGTTCTTCTCCACCAACAGGCATTAGAGGTATTTTGCTTTTCATCCAACCACGAGATTTAGCACCAATCAGGGTATTTTCCTGATCCTCAATTATTAGCCAGGGTTTTCCATTTATAATTTTATGAATAGAAATTGTTCCGGAATCTGCGCCAATCAATTCAGAAGTTTTTGCTAGAATTTTATCTAAAAAAGACGTCAAGTCGTCATTAGTATCGGATAGTAGTTCTTCAATTTCACTAAGCACTTCTATTTCTACATGTTCCGGGTTTTCCTCAAGAATTAATCTTTCCACCATTTCTGCGTGGTTTTCCAATAGAGGTTTTTCAAAACTTGTGAACTTATGTGAGGTATTTGTGTAGTAATTTACTACGCAAACTAACTGATTGGTGTTCGGGTTGAATTTTGGCACTTGATAAAGTGATACGAGGTCAATTTTTCGAGCCACAGCTTTTCTACTGAAACTTTCTTCCATTACATCTTCGATGAAGACCGCTTCCAATTTAGGGTCTTTGGTTACAAGGCCTTTATCTTTGTCATGCCGGACTATACGATTAATGAGGTTTTCTTTGTGAATATTAATGTGATCTCGATTGTTATAAACTAGAGCGTCTTCTTTGTTCTTGGAAAAAGCTCCAAGAATTTCAATCTGGTTACTTAGTTCTTGGGCTTTTGGATTTTGGATTGAAGAGGGTACCCATACTGAAGCTAGAGCTAATTTGTCGATCAGTTGCACAGCAGACCGCATCATCATCCATGCTGCTTCCTTTTTCCGTGCCAGATCTAAATGACGCGAGAAAGACAGTTTCTGGTGGAATCGTTTGGCCCGGTCAATGGTGCTACTTGCCTCGCTTAAAAAACTGATAATATCTTTTTTTTGTTGATCATCAAGAAAATCTCCATTCTTTCCCCAGTCTAGACTAATTGTGCCGATAGGACGAAACTGATAAGTGATAGGAAACACAGCCGTTGCTTTAATTCCTGCTAGTTTTTCAAAAGGATTTTGTAATTTGACAAATTCTTCGGGCCTATCCCACGAGAAAACAACCTCATTTTTTAGAAAGGCCTGAGATATGATAGAGGCCTCAGGCGAAACAAATTTAGTAATTTGCTGTTCATTTGGCTTATTGTTGTCGGTGACATATTGGCAAACCAGCATACCTTCATAAAGGTCCTCAAGATAGATTCGTACCGTTTTGCATGCATACTGCTTTTTCAACCTGGTAGAAATATGATGGAGAATTTCAGGCAAACTTTCTTTACCGTAACGTGAAATTAAACTATCAGAAGGATTAGAAATCATAAAATCCAATAAATGAGTAATAAAAATACACTTTAATTTAATTAGTATAGAATAGTTACAGTATTCTGGGAAGAGTTTTTACTACAGGTATATTTATTTATAAAAATATTACAGACAAAATTAATAGCTAAGAGTATTAAACAAAGTATATCTAGATGCAAACCAGCTTAGATGTTCTATACAAATTCATAATGAAACAATTTCCCCTCATTACCGGATCATCAATTTAGTGCTCTAAATTTTGTTTTCGTAGAAAAATATGTCAAAAATCCGGCAAAAATCACCCAATTTCAATTAATTTATGGATTAAGAATATGTTGGAAAATGACCTTTGTAACTCTAAAAGCATTTTAAAATATAGGTTTAGAGGGAAAATAAAAAAATAATCTGATTTTTAATTAGTGGCATATCTTTTGCTTAATAAACAGTAAGGAGAATTGATATGCCGCTAATTGATAGAATTTTATTTTCTGACAAAGTTCCGACGCTCATGAAAAAGAGCCTTAATATGATGTCCACACGACAGAACCTGATTTCCTCAAATGTCAGTAATGTAGATACTCCAGGGTTCAAGGCTAGTGACATCGATTTTCAGGCTCAGTTTCGTGAGGCTTTAGGCTCCAAACATGGTTTAAACATTAAATCCACAAACGAAAAACATTTTGGGCCTGATACTTCAAGCGTTAAAGATTTGACTCCAGATCCTTTTGAAGAGGAAACTGCGGCTAAATCCAATGGAAACAATGTTGATATAGACAATGAAATGGCTAAAATGGCAGAAAATCAAATTATGTACAATGCAACAGTACAGTTAATGATGAAAAGAGGTGGGACTGTACGTGCTGCAATAACAGAATCGGCTCAATAGTAGTGTGGCCTTAGTTTTTTGAGGATTATTTGTTATAATAAACTTATTATTAAGATTATGATTTACTTATGAAAGATATTACTTTATCTAGTCATTTAAAAGGTTTGCAAGGGCCCGGGCCTTCCCAAGGTTTAAGTGCATCTAAGGGTGGAGGTGCGAAAGTAGATGGTCCATCTTTTGCTGATACTCTTGCTCAGTCTCTAGATAAGGTTAATAGTATGCAGAAAGAAGCTGATGTTGCAATTCAGGATTTTGTTGCGGGGGATACCCGAAATATTCATGAAACAATGATTGCTGTAGGTAAAGCCGACCTTGCATTTCGCTTAACTATGCAGGTACGTAATAAAATTGTTGAAGCTTACCAGGAAGTTATGCGAACTCAAGTTTAATAGTAATCAATTAAAACTTATATAAGCCTCTGGATTATTCCAGAGGTTTTTTTTTGCGATGAGATGC
>PAJA01000025.1 GCA_002705185.1 Nitrospina sp.
GCCTTCTAGCGATAGAACTTAATCTTGAGATTCTTGCAGCGGCCTTGCAATTGAGGGACCTTACAGAAATTCTTGAAGATCAACGATTCCGTTTAATTTATGGTTCCGACGAGATAAAAGTTTCCCATGAAATCAACTCTGAAATGGGACTTATCAGCAAAGGCCAATCGGACTCATTGGAAGTTTTATTTCACGCGCCATCCTTCAAATGCATTCCATCAAACTTTCCCTCCCTCACTAATGCTCTTGAAGTTTTATTGCTTGATCGCCGGTTTCCATCAATTTTTAGAAATTTGGAAGAAGAGAATTACTCATTGAATAAAAAAGTTGTAATAGACTCCCCCGGTATAAACACCTTAAAAGACTCATATCAAGGTAAGCCAGGAATTTTAGTAAGCGCGGGACCATCTCTTGATCTAATACTTCCTCATCTACATCGTATTCAAAAAGAATTCTTGATTGTTTGTGTTGACACAGCTTTTCCGATTCTTATAAACAATAACATTCCACCTGATTACGTTATTTCTCTTGACCCACAACTTGATAGCACCGAGCATTTCATTGGATACAAAAGCGGAAAAACCAAACTGGTTTTTATGCCTACCTCCAACCATAATGTCATGAAAATATTTAATGGTGAGCGGTACGTCGTTTTTAAAGAGAAGCACAATGTTTCAAAAGATAGCAAATCTTCCATGACAGAAAAAGGCATTACAAAAGCAGGTGGTTCAGTATCTTGTTTGGGGCTCGATATGTTAATCCATTTTGGTTGTGATCCAATTTTTCTAGCGGGTCAGGATTGCGCATTTTCTGGAAACCGTTATTATTCTAGCCACTCTCAATTTAACCAAAAGCTTCAGAGCAGCATCACAAGAATGACACCTCTTGAAAATTTGCAAAGGGAAAAGTCTCGTAAAAAAAAACAACTCCTAGTAAAATGTGTTCAAGGAAACTTTCTGATCACAAATCAAGTTATGTATAGTTACTTGAGGACTCTTGAACATATAATTAAAGCCAACCCTAAAACTCGTTTCTTTAACCTTTTATCGCACGGTGCTGAAATTGAAAAAGCAAAGGTTTTGGGTTCCGCTAACGAACTAAAATGTTTTGCTTCAACAACTTGAAAACTGTGTCTACTTATACAAAATACCTCCCCCACCTGAGTATTACCGCCTTCATTATTTTTCTTACTACTGATTATCTACCTTTAACAAAAAAAGCTACCCCAGTCAGTTCAGTAAAGTCTCTGAATGTGGGAGATAGTGATAATCGAAAAGAAAAACACAAAAGTAGTAACAACGATAAGGGTGAAAAACTATCGCAGGAGGAGCGGGAACGCCGAATGGCAATTTTTCATTACAATGAAGGCAATAAGTTTTATAAAGAAAAGAACTATACTGATGCAGTCATCCTTTACACAAAAGCACTTCACCATAACAAAAACTTCAAAGAAGCGCTAATTAACTTGAGTACAGCTTATATGAAAAAAATGGTGTTTAAAAAAGCATTGAAAACACTTCAAGCCGGTCAAAGTCAGTTCCCACAGGAACCTCTCTTTGACTACAACTACGCCTGTTACTATTCTTTGAGAAAAGATTTAGTCTCAGGACTTTTATCTCTTAAACAAGCTGTCGGGAAGGGGTTTAAGCAATTCAAAAGAATAGAAAACGATCCCGACCTAATTAACTTAAGACAGTCGGAAGAATATAAAAGGTGGATAGAAAAGATAATCTCTGAAAGAGCAAAGTGATTTTTATGAGTTTATCAAGCAAACTTGACCTGAAGGATCGATTTTAAGACCCATCTTTCCGCTTAACAAAGAAAACATAGGTATACCTATTAACTCTTTTCGCCATCCCTGAAATAGAATATGCTCCTCAATATCTTGGTTTTGCTCAAAGTGAGTCACAAAACTATGAATTTTTTTTCGGTCTGCCAAAACACTCGGCTCAATTTTTAATTCTTCGGATCGTATTTGCACGTACGCTGCAAGCAATTCCTCTACGCCACGGGTTGTAGCATGACCATTACTTTTAGGTAGTTCAATAAGATTGCCTTCTGCAACTTCCATAGCATTTTCAATTTCTTTCAAAATCGCCACACCACCTTTACTCATTTCCTTTTGATACATACCCCTAATACCAGAAAGCGTTTTTGTATCTCTGGGAATTTTACGGGCAATTTCTAGCAATGTTTCATCCCGGACAATGGCCTTGGCCAGACAATCTCTCTTTACCGCCTCCCCTTCTCTCCATGCTGCTATTTTCTGAAGCACTGTAAGATTTCGAGGTTTCAAGCTACGCAGGTTTTTAATTTTCATAAATCGTTTTTGCGGGTCTGGTAGAGCAAATGTTTTAGGGTCTTCCCAGCCTATAACTTCTCCTCTAACCCATTCTAAACGACCCATCCTTGTCAATCGATCAACAAGTTTTTTATAAACTGGCATAAGATATCGAACATCATCAATGGCGTATTCGATTTGGTTATCGCTTAAAGGACGTCGACACCAGTCAGTATAAGTTTCTGATTTATGAATTTTTTTTCCCAATGCTTTGTGAACAATTTTTGCAAAAGAAATCTGTGTCCCCCAACCTACCAGAGCAGCGGCAATCTGCGTATCAAATACAGGAGGAATTACCTGACCACATAGACGTACAAGAATTTCCAAATCCTGCCTTGCAGCATGAAAAACTTTTATTTTTTTGGGGTCCTTTAGCAATTCTAGCAATGGAGTCATGACAGGAAGCGCAATAGGATCAATCGCAGCAAAATGATCTCCACCACCTACCTGAATAAGGCCGATACGGTGAAAATAAGTTCTTTCCCGAACAAACTCAGTATCCACAACTAAAACTTCAGCAGATTGAAGATTATCGCAAAATTCCTTTAACTTGTCCGTAGACGTGATGTACATAAATCAACTTATAAATTCGATTAAATTTAGTTCGTCCTTAAAAAATAGAACTATAGGGAGCTGGATAATTATAAAAATGATAAAACTCTTCAATCATATTTAGGACATAAAAATGGCATAGAGGATATGCTCTATGCCATTTTTAAATATGAATAATATCTTGACAAACTTTCAATCAATTTTTTCCAGCTGATACTCATCCTTCACAACTTTTTTACGCTCCCAGTCTGTGGACGATGAACCTTTATCACTAAAATCAATTAAATTTTGTTCACCACTCTTCCAAAACTTGTTGCTTAGCTTTTTGGGGGATAAAACCTTCTTCAACTCTCCATTGGCGTCGAAAATCCTTACTTCGTAGAACATAACGCGCCCTGCCTCCAAAAACAAGTCCTTAATGCCTTAATTTCTAGTATCTTTCTACATATAAAAGATACCAAGAAATAAGATTTACCCTGCAACTAACATTCACAATAAGACCAAGAATAATCATTGTCAAGCAAATAAAGTCAATATTTTCAATGACTAAATATGATTCTATCTAATGTCATTAAAATTTACCTCCCAAAAAATAACATAAAAAAATAATGTCGCCTAACTGTGTTCATTTTTACTAAAATTTCTCAGAAAAAATAAAGAACAATATAAAAAGATTCTAATACCAAAAAAAGGAGATATTGAGGTCAAGTCATTGTTACAAATTTAACGAATTGTTAAATGATTAACGGAAATACAGTTATGGTTTACAAGGAAAAAGACTTTATGAGGGATTTACTCTTGTATCTGAAAAAAAAGTTAGATCGTCTGACGTCTATTCATCAGTTTTAGTATTATTCTCTAGGAGAGTAGAAAAAAAATACGTGACCAGTGCAACTCTCTACCCTTTATTTTCATAATAGTTTAGACCTGAGTGATCTATCACCTCTTCACCCATAATAATTCTCAAGGTATTTCTAAGTTTCTCATCCTGATCAAATAGAGAGTTAACTGGCTTAAGGTCTGGCCTGCATTGAGGAGATTTAAAATAAAATGAGAGCCATTCCTGCACGCCTCTCATTCCGGCTCGATGAGCTAAATCGAGAAATAAAACCAAGTCTAGTACCACAGGTGCTGCAAGAATGGAATCTCGGCAAAGAAAATTTATCTTAAGTTGCATTTTCTGACCTAACCAGCCTTTTATGTCTATATTATCCCAACCTTCCTTAGCATCACCTCTTGGAGGATAATATTCGATACGAATTTTATGGTAGTAGTTTCCATAGAGATCAGGATAGAGATCGTCCTGCAGAATACTTTCCAAAACCGACCCCTTACTAACTTCCTTGGAGCGAAATGAGTCAGGATCATCTAGAACTTCCCCGTCACGGTTCCCCAGTATATTGCTTGAGAACCAGCCATCAAGTCCCAACATTCGGGATTTAAGTCCTGGAGCCACAATTGTCTTCATCAGGGTTTGGCCCGTTTTAAAGTCTTTGCCACTGATTGGAGTATTATTTTTTATAGATAGTTCGACTAGAGCCGGCACATCGACAGTCTGGTTTGGAGAACCGTTGGCAAATGGAATACCCATCTTTAAAGCCGCGTATGCGTAAATCATTGAGGGAGGGATCAGGTCAAGACTGTTTTCCAACGCTGACTCAAACTCATCCAAACTTTGAAAGGCTTTATCATCCATACAATCCTGATAAGCTTCCGTCGATCCACACCAACACATCACTAGTCGTTCCAAATTTTTTTCTTTTTTAAAACTCTCAATATCTTTAATCAAAAGTTTAGCCAACTCCATTTTATTAGGAGCATTTTTTATATTTGTTCCCGTCAGGTTTTTTACGAAAGAAGGATCAAATACAGCAGACCAAGGCCTTATTTTTTCAAGCTGATCTTTTACCAGGTCAAGCTCCTGTTTATCGATAACACCACAAGTCAAGGCCGATTGATAGCAGTTCTCTTCATAAATATCCCATCCACCAAATTCAATATCGGTTAACGCTGCAAGAGGAACAAAATCCTTAATAAAGGGATATTGGGGATTGTCTCTTTTTCCTAAACGGATTCGTGACATCTGCGTCACTGATCCGATTGGTTTAGCATGGCCTGTATTTACCAGAAAGACTCCTGCAATAAGAGTTGAGCTCACCGCTCCCATTCCTGGCAATAAAACTCCTAGTTTTCCTCTTGACGATTCAATATTTTTTGCCATGCCACTATATTTGGTCTCACTCATTAACCCCTATCTCCTTCAAATTGATTAATACTTATTTTAAACTGGTTCAGCTGGAAGGCATATATCAAAAAAATAAAGTACAACCGTGGTAAACACAATAATTCTGTGCGAGAATAACATTCTGCGACCTGTATTAGATAGTTTTATTTTCAACCTTGCGATAACAATCTAGCTTATATACTAGCTTGTCAAGTAATTACCTCCTTATTTGTCAATTGATCTTTTTAAATTTTTATAATAATCCTTACCCGGTAGTATTGGTATGAATCAAAACACCAATCCTTCATTCAATTTATCATGTGGCCTGCTTCATTTACCGTCTCCTCCAGAATTCTATAAAGCTATCGATTGGTATACATTCCCGATTGCCGGCTTACCCTTTCTACTGAGAAATATAATAAGCCTTCAGCGTTCCGGACTCCATGAGCTGATCATCTATATAGAAACCTCACAAGAAGAGATAGATACGTTAGCTTTAGCCATCAAAAAAGACTCGCGCGTCATTGCAAAAACTCAATGGGCATCAAATCCCAAGCAATTAAAAGAAAATCTGAATAATCGAAAAAATAAGGTTCTAATATTTAACGGATCTAATTTGTATGATAAAAAAATAGTTTGCTCCACTTTAAAAACATTTATTCAGCAAGAAGCATCAACTTCGAAAGCGTTATCCATCAGTAAGGACGAGCTAGAAGCTCTGATCGCAATAATTCGACAGAACAACGCAAATGATCTGACCGATATTCAGGATCGAATACCTTCCTTTAAGTATATATCAGCGTCTGCGACAGCTAACGTAAAGGTACAAGAAGATTTCAACATACAGCATGAACGATTGCTTGCAGGCTCAGGACAAAACCACGATAGCCCTATCACCCGTCTGCTGTCGCGACCAGTTTCACAAAAGATGACCCGCTTGTTTTTAAACACAACAATCAGCCCAAATCAGATCACTCTCTTCAGTTTTGCCATGGGCCTGGGATCAGCCATTTGCTTTACCGAAGGAACATATTTGATGAACATCCTAGGTGGTCTCTTTTTATTATTTTCAACCTGGGTGGATGGTGCAGATGGAGAAATTGCCCGATTAAAATTCATGGAAACAGAAATAGGCGGCAAGCTTGATATTATCTGCGACAACATTGTCCATTTCTTTGTATTTGGAGCAATTGGCTGGGGAGCAAGTAAAGCAAATGGCGAAGTAATCTATCTATATCTTGGTGGACTTGCCGCAGTAGCAAGCCTAGCTTCCTTTATTCTTTTGGGCGCAATCATTCTCAAAAAAAATACTGGTGCCACCTCACCGGAACCGAACTCAGAACCCTCCATGGCGGAGAAACTTGCCAATCGAGATTTCATTCATTTTCTAATGCTGATGGCTTTGATTGACCAGGTAAAGGTATTCATTGTTGTTGCTGCTATCGGGGCCAGTATCTTCACCATTTATATGATTTATATTCGTCTTACTCAAGAAAGCAAATAACTTTCTGCCTGTTTATATCTTTCCGGATCATCAATATCAATCCAAAACTTACCATCAATCGGCATAGCACGAACCTGGCCTTTACCAGCTAAGATACGGACTCCCCCCGAAAGTGAGTCGTCTCCAGTCTCTCGCATAGATTGTTCCAAGGCGGAAAATAAGACTGGGTTACAAAGAAAAATTCCCGTATCAAAGCAGTTGTATTCCTCAATCCCCTTACCTATATTTCGAATCAAACCATCCCTTACCATAACTCTAGTTACATCATCCATGTCAACCATGGGATTTTTAAGATCCTGATCCACCGCTAAAGCAATTTCATCACCCATCAAGGGGAAGTCGATCATTTGACGAGCGATACCAGGATCAAAAAGATGGTCTCCCATCAATAAAAAAAAAGGTTCATCTAAAACTTGCTTTGCTTTAAGCACAGACAAGCCGTTGGCCTTTTCCCAATCATCATTTTCAATCACCGTGATAGGAGCTGAGATTTTACCACCTAAGTCATCAAGAAAATCGCGGACCTGCCCCCCTCGATACCCCACCACGGCATAAAAACCATTCACTCCAGCCTCTAAAGCTGAGCGAATGACCCGTTCAACAAGAGGAACATCCAAAATAGAAGTCAGCGGCTTACTATCAGACAAAGATTTTAAGCGGCTTCCTTTTCCAGCAACTATAATTAAACATTTCATTATGTTAATAACCCATTTCAACGAAAAAGTTTTCTATCAAAACTTTAAGTATTTTAATTTAAATCCTTTTGTGCATCTTTAACTAGGTCAAAAGGTTTTTGTGAATACTCCAAACCTATGGAAAACCCCCAAATCAACCAGATAACTTCACGAACTCGTCTTATGAGAGCAGCAGCAACACCAAGTGTCGATTGTCCCGCTATAGCTTCAGTTGCAATCATAAAAATAGCCTCCTGACTACCTAATCCGGCTGGAATAAAAAATGTCCCAGCCCGAACCAGTTCAATGAGTGTTTCTAGAATAACAGCATCAATAATTGTTATTGGATGGCCTAAGAAATAAAAAATCACATAAATCTCCAGAGCACCCAAGTACCAGTTTACAAGATTTAAAAATGATGCCGAGAAGAAACACCTTCTATCACGGGTGTAAAATTGCACTAACCTCTCATCCATATCTTGAAATTGATGAATAAATTTTTTCAGTCGCTGTCCAAACTTCCGCTTGCTAACCCAGCTACCGGTTAACGAGGTAACCTTGTAACGCTGAACAAGGTAGAACAAAAGTATCCCAGTAGTTATCGCTCCTAGGCTAAGGATAGAGAAAAAATGATAGCTTTCTGGAAGGTTTGAAGCAAATAGTATTAGCAAGACACCCGTAGCCATAAACAAAACCATAGAAATCATATGGGTAGATTCGGCAAGAATCAGTGACGCCGCCCCTTCTTTGTAATGAATTCCATAATGATGCTTAAGAATAAAACCTTTGACAGGAGCTCCTCCAAAGGAACTGAAAGGCAACACCTTGGAGAACGCTGCACCAACCATACGAACCTTCCAAAGGTCATACAACCATCGCCTACTGAGTTGTGTGCTGGGTAAAGTAAACTGCCATGCAAATGAATCTACAATGAAGGCAATTTTATAGACTACCAGCACAACTAAAATACCCCAACCAACTTTTTTTAATTGAAACCAAACTGAAGGAAGATCTGTATGAGTCAACACAAAAACAAGTAGACCAATGCCTATAAAAAGATATAGAATTTTCAAAGGTTTCATATGTGTCATACATGCCAACGTCGAGCACTTCGGGTAAACTGCAAACACCAATAGGCTTGGGCACCAATTGCAGCAGGAGGAAGAATATACCAAAGCATGCCTACAATGCTCAAAAATAATACAATAAAACAGAAATCGCTACGAACAACACGAGCATTAAGTACAAACCGGTCCATCTTGGTATCATCATCTCTCGTCATCGCATCTTCGGGAGGAAGTTGGCTGGCATGCAACTGAGTTCTATTTTGAAAGAGTTCCAAACCATAATTGATAGCACCACCCAGAGACGCAACGATACCGACCCAAAACCACCATTCCTTTCCTGTAGTTAATGTCGCTCCCCAGCCGAGGCAAGCAAAGAAAAAACTATGGACAATCCAATCGACAAAGGTATCAAATCGCATCCCAAAATGACTAGACATATTCTTGAAGCGAGCAACCTCTCCGTCGCAATTGTCTAAAACGTAACAAACAAACAACAAAAAACTGCCAATAAGTGTTGCCGTATAGTTTCCGTATAAGCACGCCACCCCCGCGGCCAGACCAAACAATAAGGATAAAGAGGTGATCTGATTTGGCGATATGGGTGTATGTATCAGTAGCCCACTAAGCCGATATGAAAAATGACGAATTAATGGAGACCATGCCTTAGGTGGCTTTAGGCTTTTCTTTGGCGGATTCTTTAAGCGTTCAGAAGTAATAACTATTATCCAGTTGGAATTATTTTAAATTAAAAATAGAGCACTAGAAAAATTTATAATTTAAAGTACTAATTTAAATACCCTCTAATAAATAAAACTTTTAAGCTCAAAGTTTTACATCCCGGTCAAACATTACTTTTAAGATCTTTGTATTGCAATTAAAAACTTCCAGTAAATGCTAACTTGAACCTATATCCTTCAAAAAAATCTTTTTCAAAAATATATTAGATATTTTTCACTAAAAATATAAGCTTGATTAAGACAATTTTTATCAACAACTTGAAGAGATTTAATTACTTAACCGTAATAATCATATTTTATTAACCACCTGAATTTTAAAGAAAAAGAACTACTCCATACAACTCGTTTCTTAAGCTTTTTAAAGTTGGTTCTTCATTGACTTTCCCAAACCTATCACCTATCTTAGAGTAAGGATATGCGGAGTAGTCCATTGCTTCTCTCTATAAATTATATCTTCCTTCCTTTAACGTGAAATAATGATTATATTAGGACTTGATGCTTCGACACCTAAAGGGAGTGTTGCTCTTCTAGATGGCGATCGCATTATTGGCGAATCGATCAGTTCCTCAAAATATTCTGACCAGTTTCTGGTAATGGTTGATCAGGTTTTGAAAAACATACCGGGAGGACTTGAAACAGTTGATGGATTCTGCGTTACAACAGGCCCCGGTTCTTTTACTGGCCTCCGAGTTGGAGTCAGTCTGATCAAAGGTTTGGTAATGGCCACAGAAAAGCCTTTTTTGGGAATCAACACTCTTGAAGCGTATGCGAACTTAGTCAAACCAGTTCCCCAACCAATTTGTCCAGTTCTCGATGCCAGAAAGAAAGAGATCTACACCGCAAGATTTAAATATGCAGAGGGAAATTTATCCAGAGAGACCGCGGATCAAGCACTTTCTCCCCAAGAATTATGCGATCTAACTCAGGAGCCCACTATATTCTTGGGTAATGGATTAGAACCATATAGCCAAACCTTAAACTCTCAATTGGGAAAAAGATTTATCGATAATTGCCAGCTCAAAAACCATACTGTTGCCGCCAGCGCCGCTCTAATTGCCCTCAATCAATTCGAAACAAGTTCCTGCTCTAATCTCGACAACTTGTCCATCCATTATGTTAGAAAATCAGAGGCAGAATTAAACCGCAACATACATAACCAGGAGTTTATAAAACATGGAAATTAACTCTAATTTACTTGAAAAAGTCAGACAAGAAAATACGGAATTTCGCGACCTCCATGAAGAACACACTACCCTTAAGCTTAAAGTTAAGGCGCTAAATAAAACAAAGCTCATCACTCCTGAGCAAGAAGTTGAAAAGAAAAAACACCAGAAGCTAAAATTAAACCTCAAGGATCGCATGGAGAGGATTTTAAGCAACTACTAAGTTGCCGCTCATCAATACACCGTCTCCTCCATTATATCCTCGGTCAACACTATCAATTATAATATGAGGTGGTAACTAATCGCTTGAATTGGATTAAAAAATTAGATTACTTATAATCCAAAGGTAGTAATGAATCTGGTTAGGAAGGATTAACTATTTTTCAAAAGTGATGTCCAAAAAAGTCAACCTAAGCCAACTTTTTTATTTGCTTTTAGTGTTCCAAGTAATAGCTTAAATAGAAATTCCATGGAAATAACTTTTTTAGCAGGAAGGATATCTCCGATTACACCTACCAAGGTTTCTGCTAAAGCACGATTAGTAGCAAGACTTTTCATGACTCTATTGCAAAAAGTTCGATTATAAATAACCCTTTGAAGAACCTGACTCAATAAAAACTTACCGTCAAATTCTTGATGTCGTTTTTGTTCATAAACAGCGAGAATGTTTTGGGAAAAGTCCGAGATTTTAAACCCCGAATGAATCACCTCACCCGCAAGCAGAGAGCTTTTTAATGAAAGATAAATACCTTCACCAGTAAACGGCTCAATAAAGCCTGTCGCATCTCCAACCAAAACCAGTCCTCCGCAAGGAACAGGCTTTACTGTAAAAGCCAAAGACTCCACCGATCGAACAGGTTCGACTCGTTCTCCATTCTCCAACATTTTACTTCGGCGACAGTTTTGCATCAGCGTGCGATGATAAAAAGTTGCTAGCTTCTCGGCTCCTTTTCCATTTTCGTTCCTTTCGTTTTCAAACCTATCTACTACTAACACCACATTAGCTGTACCGTTTCCCACAGAAGATATTCCCGTATAACCCGGCCAACTAACATGCATATAACAATAGTCATCAGGTAAATGAACACCTTGCCAATGTGCAGAAAAGGCAACTTTAGAGCTACGCTCCTGCTTCAAGTTGAATTTTTTCAAAGAAACTGCATTGCGCCCCCCTGCGTCCACCACTACTTTGGAACGAAGAGAAAAAGAAGTTTTGTTTTCATCCCATCCTTCAATACCGACAACACAACCCTCATTAAAAATAAAATTTGTTACCTTATATTGTTCAAAAACTTTCACGCCAGCACTTTGAACCTGTTTTAAAAATAGCGAGTCTAGTTGATAACGTGGAACGGATAAACTTGTAGGCCTAACTGCAGTTTCCGTTACGGCAGGGTAATCAATGCCCAACTCTACACTTTCATAAGAAGAAATCGCCACCCCTTTAAGGCGTTTTGGTGCCAATGACTCAATAGCGTTGAGCACACCCAACTTTTTAAGAATAGGGTCAGCACCGGGGCTGATGAACTCTCCACACACCTTGTCACGGGGAAACTTTGCTTGATCACAAAGCGCGACATTATAACCCCGCTGATTAAGATCCAAAGCCGCCGCGCACCCTGCCGGCCCACCTCCAATAACAATAACATCATAAGAGTTCATGTCTTACGTCCCAAGAGAGCAATACGGTAAGGAAAATGTCGGTGGATTTCATAAGGATGTATTTTTGCTTGCTGAGCCAGGTCACAAAACTCTTTTGGAGTGAAGGCATTCATAACCGAAACCGGTGCATCATAACGAGTCAACCTGTTACGGGTGAAAATTCGGGTCAAAATAAAAATAACCACATGTGCTACTCTGCTCCGATGCAAATCATTCACCACTATACCCAATCGACCAGCCTTATAAATAGTCCGCAAAATTGTCACCGCCTTATCCCAACTGAAGTGATGTAAGGATAAAGAGTTAACAACCAAATCAAAGGCGTTTTCCCGGAATGGTAAACTAAGAATATCACATTGCATTAACTGAATCTCAGGATAACAAGCAACTTCCTCCCTAGCCAATTTCAACATTTTAGCGTTGATATCAATAGCAGTGATGTGTATGGGTACCCCAATTCTTCTAGCCAACTTAACAAGCTCAACCGGCTGATCGGCAGAACCGGTGGCTGCATCCATCACCCTGAATGGGCGGCTAGTTTTATGGGATCTCAAGATAGGTTCTATATGTTGGAGCAATACTCGATATCCGCCCAAATAACGATTGACCGTGGCAACATCTTGCAAACTGTCTTGCACTTCTTGATAAGAAGCTTCGTCCAAGTCCAACAGTTCATCTCTTAGGTTTCGGGGAGGAAAGAAAAACGATTTCATACTAATCGTTGGAATTTTTCATTAGAGGTTCTAAATCAATCCGGCCTCTCTTAAAAAAAAGAGTTTCATTTAATTTCATTTCCATAAAGAAGGTTATTGGATGAGGTCTTTTGCCGCTTAGGCATGTTGAGGGAAAGTTGAAGCGACATTATATTTACAAACAACTTGCTAACTAGTCTTTAAAGAAAAAGTACGGTTGTCCCGATTGAATTCTATCTCTGGAAATATCCAAGGCTATTTTCTTGAATACTCCGCGAGTTACAGGGGTCATGATGAGAAGTCCTATTATATCCGTCACCACACCAGGAGTTATAAGAAGCATGCTGGCAACTCCCATCACCGCACCGTTTAAAGCCTCGTCACCAGGAACTTCGCGTGACTTAAGTTGGCGCTGCATTTTTTCAAAGACTTCTTTGCCATAACTACGACTGACAACAATTCCAACCAAAAATGTAAACATGATCAAAGAAACCGTATTGAGAATGCTAATCCCATCGCTAACATATTTAAGACCATAAAGTTCAATTCCTGTTCCTATGGCAAAAAGAGCCGTGACCGGTAGAGACATTTAAAGATACCTATTAAAAATTAAATAAATATATTATATAGTAACCATATCATGTCATATGCACAACCGGGAAGCAAAAACCCTCTAAAAATTCAGCTTTCTTATTCGGAGCTATTAACTTAAAAAAAGCCTACTACTCTATTAACTTTTTGCAATTACGACTAGATAATCAACAATACGTTCTAGTTTTTCCTGAGTTATAAACTGCTCGATATCCTGCTTATCTTCATTATTTTTATGATGAAATTTTTTAAAGTCAATCATAAATTTTTTTCGGTCCCTCTCAGCTAAAAACCCATATGCTTCAGCAAGCCGCTTACCCTTGTTGCCTCCTACACCTTTTAAGGAGTGACAGAAAAGACAGTTATTTTTAAAAGCTTCAATCCCTTCTTGAGCCTCCGGCGAACTTCCTGCAGTTTTTTCTATAGGCGCGTAATATTTATTGAGTCGGACAAATTTTAGTTCGCGAATATTCGCGGTCATGAACCGTTCCTGAAAAGGTGGTCGTTTCCCATCAGGAACTAGGATGAGTAAGGGATTCAGCCAGCTAGGTTTAGAGTTCTCGAGCGTCAATGTTATGTTTGTCGCCAACCTGAGGTCATAACGATAAATATCAGCAAGAGATAAAATACCCTGGTAATCGTCAAAACAGTTAAGCAATACTGCATCTTCACCGTGTTTCAATATAAACCGTTTAAGTAGATGGGAAAAATTGATAACAGAAAAACGTGATTCATTCCAATGCATGGCTCGATCAAAATATTCGTTAGAGATTACCTGCATACCTAAGCCCTCTAATTTCTCTTTGGTCCAGGTTTCTGATATCATCTTACCTGCAGAGTCAGAATGGGTTATTATGAAAGTTCTTTGTTTTCCCATTCTTAGCTTGTCATTTGCAGAGCAAGCTGTAAGGTAAAACATAGCCAAAATAAAAAAAAATTTACAAAATATGTACTTCATTATATTTGTTTCATTAAACAAAACCTTTTATGATGGTGTTTAGAATTAAACAACTCCTTATTTATTATAAGAAAAGGCCACTCACACCCTAATTTATCATGGAAACTAAACAGACTTTAGAATTCAGCCCGGAAAAAATGGATTTTCGTGCTTACTCAATATCCTGGAATCTAACCAAGCGATGCAACCTTAATTGCGATCATTGCTATCTCGATGCTGATTTTCGTGGTGGCCTCAAAAACGATGAGCTGAGCACAGAGGAATGCTTCAAGGTGATTGATCAGATTGCAGAAGTTAACCCTAACGCGTTTCTAATTCTTACAGGTGGCGAGCCACTTCTTCGCCCCGATATTTACGAGATTATACGTTATGCCGCTGACAGGAAGTTTATGGTCGTGCTCGGAACTAATGGAACAATGATCAATCGCATCAACGCTGAAAAAATAAAATCAGCAGGAGCCCATGGAGTAGGGATAAGCATAGACTCGATGAATCCAGATAAGCACAATAAGTTCCGTGGCGTAGATAAAGCATGGGAACTTTCTATGGATGCTTTTGATATTTTGAACGAAGTCGGAGTCGATTTTCTTGTTCAGATGTCAGTCTCGGACATGAACTATAAAGAAATCCCGGAAGTAGTTGAGTTCACTGAAAAAATTGGTGCCATAGCTTTTAATTTATATTTTCTAGTTTGCACCGGTCGCGGACAAGGCAATACTGATATATCCAATGCAGCTTATGAAGAAGCCTTGAAAATGCTTTATGAGCAACAAATGAAATACAAAGGTAAGCTGATGATCAACTCCAAATGCGCCCCACAATATAAGCGTGTTGTTTACGAGAATGATCCGGATTCAGTTTACACTCGAACTTATTCTGGTGGTTGCCCTGCTGCCACTCATTACAGCCGCATTTCACCTGAAGGTAACCTAACTCCCTGCCCCTTCATCGAAGAGTCGGTAGGGAATTTAAAATCTAGAAGTTTTAAAGACCTTTGGGAAAACGCGCCATTGATGATCCAGTTGCGTGATCGCAAACAACTTGACGGCAAATGTGGTACCTGCGAATTTTCCGCCATGTGTTCTGGCTGTCGAGCTCGAGCTTTCGCAGAAACCGGAAACTATATGGACCCAGATCCTTCCTGCGATTATGAACCAGGTAAACATGGAGGAAAAGCCATCACCTTAAAAGTGGAAGATACGCTTGGACTCGAAGTTGAATTCCAAACTCAATGGACACCAGAGGCTAAAGAACGGCTTGAACGTATTCCTTCTTTTGCAAGGGGCATGGTGGTAAAAGGCATTGAAAAATTTGCCGCCGAACGGGGTATCCGCCTTATTGACGAAGCGGTAGTGAAAAAATCTCGAGAAGAAATGATCGAAAAACGTGGGGCCATGTTCCCCTTCCTCAAAAAATTCATTAATTCCGAGCAATAAAGTCTAGGCTAGTTTTTAGTGGCTTTATCCCAAAAATTCTTTGGAGCTTTAAAGCTTCCCTAACTAATTCTAAAGTTCATTTATCGTTTCTTATATAAATCTCCAACGCGAAAACCACCTCGGTCTTCCTGATCAATACTTTGCTGGCGAGTATCTTCTACGTCGAGTTTACCTAAAGCTTCTGAAACTTCTACCTGATAATTTTTAACTTTACGGTACAGAGGGTGATTGATATCCAGCTTTAGATTCGTAAGCGCGGCCGTAAACTCACCTTTTCCGTCGGGGCTCAACTTGCAGACTAACTCACCAGAATTGTCATCACGGTACACATCTATAACCTCCAACGGAGTTTTATTTTTGACCTCGAATCCCATTTCGCGAAGTAATGTCAATACCGCCCCACGACCATAAGCACGGATGGGCAGATGATTTAGCAATTCGCCTAACAACTCTTGTGCACTCAACGGAACCTCCTAAAATCACATGGTATTATAAAAAACTACGATTGCCATTTTAAGGCAAATCTAAGAGATTTTAAAAGATTTTCAGTTAAATGTTAACCATACCCAAAGACCAAATCTGCAAATGCTCTTAATTATTATAAAATTTTTCAGCATAATAACAAAAAATGCATCTANNTGTGANAATAATTATACTAAAATAATCTTANAGAAAAAAAATAAAGCATAAATAAGCAATTTATATAATAATTTATTATAAAGTATAATTTATAGATAGAAAATATCCATAAAAATTTCATATAAAATAAATAGTATGAATTTAATTAAATTTTTATAATTTGAATTATGAAGGATACAAGTTGCAGCATTATTAGAAACAATAACAACTCTAGCGTCTCAACCCACATTAAGACTACGGCATTTTTTTCCCATAATTTATAAAGATTCCTTTCCTTAAAACTAAAGAAAAGAAATCAGCCACTAGCATTAACCGATAATAAGGCTTTTAGCCATTAGGGAACTTGCTAGCTCGTTAATTTTTTTATTTCCTCACTTTTATTGAACTTTCATTTTAAAAGTCTCTTTTTTACTTAGCATCTAAACAAGTATTTCGAACTAGCTCTATCCCTTGTCAAAGCATAATTATTTAAAGGTCTTTCTCCTGTTATCCGAAAATAATAGTAGCCAGTTCTATAGTAATTTAAGGCCTTACGGTTTCATATTGCTGCCAATATTATCCAGGCCTGAACTTGATAGAATTAATTTAAGCAAGCTCCTAGTGCGTCAAAATTTTGTAATGGCTTGACAAANATCAATAAATTCATTAAGTTATGATAAAAAATGATGAGAGAAATGTGTGCCTGTGAATAAAATTTTTCCTGCGGTCAACCTAGCTTTTGTCCTTACCATTGCTCTCCTAGTTACTCTATCGGTTAGAACCTGGACACACCCCCCTTACCCACTGAGGGTAGATGGATCTACGCTAGTGAGATCNCCGAAAAACCTACAAAAACTAGATATAAGTAAACCANCTTACAATGCAGGAGCAGTGACNAGAATTGCACAAGCCAACTTATTTCGAAAAGAAAGAAGCCCATATATATCTACAAAAACAGCCCCAGGGGAGAGNTCAGAAGCACCTAAATCGGCCCTACCTCTGCCAAACTTAGTTTTAAAAGGAGTTTTAATGCTTGGTGGCATAAAAATTGCTATTCTAGAGGGAGACTATTCCATACTAGAAGATGGAAAGGTCATACAAAAAAAGGTGCAGAGAAAAACCTACTCTTTAGGGCAAATTTTGGGTGATTTTGAATTAACGGAAATCGAAAAGTCCTGGGTCATCCTAGATGATAAAAAAAGNCAGAAAATTCGACTACCATTGTCCACTCGCCCGGAAGAGAAAACTATCCTCCGGAAAGGGAACTCCTTGTTTCAGAAAAAAAAGAAAGCAAAAAGTTTACAACTTGCTCCAGCTGAGACAAACAGTACACCCCAAATTCCGGCTAAGACGAACAGTCCAACCAAAACTTCAACCGAGACAAATAGTCCAACCGATACACCAGTTCCCGTATTTAAATTATCTGGCGCAACCAGTCCGCCGCCAACTGAGGTTTTTCCTCCCGAANTTCATATTTCAGGACAATAAACGACTATGCTGAAAAAAATCGATCCCGTGGAACGCATTCTTCTTAGACACAAGAAGATCACCGAAAAAGCATTGAGTGAAGTTAAAGCTAATAACCTGCACACTGTCGGATACCTTGGAAAAACTCTTGCCGATCATGGTTATATACACACTCAAGCACTCCTGGAAACCCTTAGTTCCGAGCTACGCCTGCCTTATATTAAAAAAGAGCAGTACCCTAAGTCTGGACTACCTGTTCAGGGTCTATCGATTACAAAAACTTTTTTACGAGAAAAAATCATTTTCCCGCTTCAAATTAAAGACGAAGCCTTAGTTCTGGCAGTTTATGACCCTTTTGACCTTTACACAATTGAGGATTTAAAAGTCTCACTAGGAAAAAGCATTCGTCTTGTTTTAAGTAGCGAAAAAGACATTCTAGAGTCNATTGAAACCTATTATGAAATAGATGGCGGTTCTGCTATGGACCGTATGGTTAGCGAAATCCAGGAAGACGATATGCATGGGCTGGACTCGCTGGATGAAAATACCGAACATATTCGGGATATGGCATCCGAGGCTCCAGTCATCAAACTTGTTAACCATATTATCAGTCAGGCTATTGAAGCTCGCGCCAGTGATATTCATTTGGAGCCTTTCGCTGATGAATTACTTCTTCGCTATCGTATTGACGGCATCCTCCACGAGTTGGAACCACCACCAAAGCGATTAAGCTCTGCAATTACTACCCGTATCAAGATCATGTCAAAACTTGATATTTCGGAGCGTCGGCTACCACAGGATGGGCGAATCAAACTGAAAATTTTAGGNAAGGATATCGACATGCGTGTTTCCACTCTACCCACACTNCACGGGGAAAGTGTGGTCATGAGAATCCTCGATCGAGGCAACTTAGTTCTTGACCTGAGTCAGATGGGATTTCTCAAAAAAGAGCTCGAACAGATCCAGCAATTGATCAAAAAACCCTACGGAAAATTTTTGGTTACTGGCCCAACCGGTAGTGGTAAAACCACCACTCTCTATGCAGCCTTGAGCCAAATCAACACGCCTGATAAAAAAATTATTACTATTGAAGATCCAGTGGAATATCAAATGCGTGGCATCAACCAGATTCATGTCAAGTCACAAATTGGACTAAACTTTGCCGATGGTTTGCGCTCCATTGTTCGCCAGGACCCTGATGTCATTATGGTTGGTGAGGTCCGAGATCCGGAAACAGCTAATATTTCCATTCAGGCAGCGTTGACAGGACATCTAGTATTCAGCACTGTTCATACTAACGATGCAGCAGGTGCTATAACCCGGCTTCTGGACATGGGGATCGAAAATTTTCTTCTTTCCTCAGCATTGCTTGGAGTTCTAGCTCAAAGACTTGTCAGAGTGATCTGTTCTGATTGTAAGGAGGAAGCGCCCTTGACTCCGACTCTTAGGATCGAAATGGGACTTCTGGAGAAAGAAAACGTTAAAGTCTATCACGGTAAAGGTTGTAATGCTTGTAGCCAAACCGGGTTCAGAGGAAGATGCGGCATCTATGAACTGTTGGTCATCGATGATTCAATTCGTGAACTCATCTTAAAAAAAACCACGGCACAAGCTATATGTGATAAAGCCAGAGAAAATGGGATGCGTACCTTGCGGGAAGACGGATGGGATAAAGTTGTAAAAGGCGTAACTACTGTTGAAGAAATTTTGCGTGTTACGCTGAGCGATAGAAACTAATATTTTTCACAGTGAGGTTATCATATAAACCATGACGGTTTATTCTTATAAAGCCACAGATAAAAGCGGGAAGTTTGCTGAAGGCACTATAGACGCTCCGGATTACCAAGCCGCTATCGAGCAAATCCGCCAACTCAATTATTTCCCTGTCAAAGTGGCAGAAGGGAAAAATGCTTCGAAAGTTTCTGCTGGACTCAAAATTCCCTTGCCAAGTTTTGGCGCTACTGTTTCGACTAAAGACCTGATGACTATCACTCAGCAACTTGCTACTCTAGTGGATTCTGGGCTTACTTTGGACGATGGGCTTTCCACTCTTGTTAAACTTGCTGAAACTGAAAAGATTCGTTCCATACTTTCAGATATCCGTAAGCGGGTTCATGCCGGAACTTCTTTCGCTGATGCTCTTGCAGAGCATCCAGATGTTTTCTCAAAACTTTATATCAATATGGTACGTGCCGGAGAGGCTGGAGGCATGGTTGGCGAAGCACTATCTCGCCTAGAGTCATTTCTTGAAAAATCGGTGATACTCAAAAGTAATATACGCTCCGCAATGGTTTATCCGATTATTCTATTTATGGTAGGAGCATCTGCCGTAGTCATTCTTATTACTTTTGTTGTCCCACAATTTGCAAAACTTTTTGAAGATATGGGAGCAGCTCTACCTCTTCCAACTCAAATTTTAATGAGTGTCAGTGCTCTGATCATCGAATACTGGCCAGTATTTTTTTTGATGCTATTAATTGGCACAGGAATCTTCAAGCTACAAACAAAAACTAACAGGGGGCAACGTTGGCGGGACGGATTACTTTTGAAACTTCCTCTGATTGGTTCTTTGATCCGTAAAATTGAGGTTTCTCGTTTCAGCCTGACCATGGCAACCCTACTAAAAAGTGGAGTACCTGTTTTACAAGCTATGGAAATTGTTCAGTCTATTCTAATAAATCGGGTTATTTCGGATGCTATAGGCAACCTCAGGCAAGCACTAAAGAGAGGTAAAGGTTTATCGGGCCCGCTGCAGGAGGCTGATGTTTTTCCTCCAATGGCAGTACAAATGATCACTGTGGGCGAAGCCTCTGGCTCACTAGACAGTATGTTAACAAAGGTTTCTCAGACTTACGACAAGGAAGTTGAACAAGCAATTAAGCAACTTATTTCTTTGATAGAACCGGTCATGATCTTATTTATAGCATTGGTCATTGGATTCATAGTGATTTCGATGTTACTCGCTATTATAGGTGCTAACGATATTGTTTTTTAATCAATCCTAACCAAATTAAGGAATACTTATGAAGGGCCAAAAACAATCAACCAAGTATCGCTATCTTAGCCCACAGGGCTTCACCCTTATTGAACTTATGGTAGTGATGGTTATAATAGGTCTTCTGGCGGCAACCGTCGCCCCCAAAATCTTCGGTCGTGTAGATAAAGCCCGACAACAAGATGCCCAGGCCCAGATCGAACTACTAGGCCAAGCCCTAGACCTTTATCGCTTAGAAAAACACAAATACCCAACAACAGATGAAGGCCTTGAGGCCATAGCACCATACTTAAAAAAAACCCTTCCGCAGGATCCGTGGGGAGGAGACTACGCCTATCAATCACCCGGAAAAGAAGGGCGAGGCTATGATCTTGTTTCTTATGGTGCCGACAAAACTGAAGGAGGTGAAGAAAACAATAAAGATATAGTTAGCTGGAAGAACTTTGAATAGTAACTTTGAAGAGGATGAGAGTGGTTTCACACTGCTCGAGCTAGTTCTGGTTTTACTACTGATGGGCTTGATTGCTGGATTCACGCTCCCCTTCGTGGCATCTACATTGGATCGTCTCAAACTTCAATCTGAAGTTCGCAAGATCTCTTCGGCGCTTCAATTTGCCCGTAGCGAAGCGATCTCAAAAAAAGCAATATTCACCTTCAATGTTGATATCAATGAAAACAAATACTGGTTGGCCATGCCCAAGCACAATGAGGTTAACCAATCAAAACCAATTGATAAAACGGTTCGAATTTTAGACTACCAAGGAGCGGATGAGACTCTGAAGGAAGGATCATTCATAATTCTTTTTTATCCTAGCGGTAACTCCAGCGGGGGTACTCTTCGATTTAAATCTATCAATGATAAGGATGAAAATAATATTTATGCAGTCATTATCGACCCCATTATCGGCAAACCAAAAATCAAGCAATTTAAGGAATGAACAAGGCTTCTCTCTTCTGGAAGTTGTAGTCGCCCTTACCATTCTAGCTGGAGGTTTTTTGACTGTATTGAACTTGTTTTCCGGAAGCATTCTTTCGGTTGATTTATCAGGTCAATACTTGAAAGCTGTCACCTTGGCAAACTCAAAAATAAATGAACTAGAAATCTTAAATTTTCAGCCTAATGAATACTCAGGTAAATTTAAAAATGAAGAAAATTATCGCTGGGAGGTCGATATCGCTCCGCATGACTCGCCATTGAATAATCCCGACTCCAACATACAGCTACAAAAAATTCTTTTAAAAGTCTTTTGGCAGGATCGAGGTCAAACCCGTAATGTCAAGTTAGCCACCATTCACTTAAAGGGACAAGCCCATCCTATCCCAGACTCAGGTCTAGAAAAACTACTTTCAGGAGGAACTTCTTCTCCGGGAAACCCTAGTGAAGAAAGTGAAACTCCAGAGACTCCAAAGAAGAGTAACTTAAGTGGTGCTATTACCTCCATAGCCCCACAAGCCCAATCTGCATGCTCTTCTGGTCAAGTTTACCTGTTCGGGTCTGGATGCATTTAATGAAAACAATTTACACCCAAAGAATGATAAAACGTCGTATCAAAAATCAAAAGGGTTTCACTTTACTAGAGTTGATTCTGGCAATGTCCATTGTTGCAATAGTTGTTGCATTGGGACTGGGTGGAGTACGCCTTGGAATAGCAGCTCGAGATGTGGGAGAACAAAAGGTAGATATTTATCAACGTTTACGCATTATTAGTGAGCAGTTGAAACAAAAACTTCAATCCACTTATCCAGTATTTGTCAGTAAGATAAACGGAATGCCTGGAGCTACAGCTTCCTTATCTTCAAAAAAAATTCTAGCATTTGAAGGAAATACAGACTCTATACGTTTTGTAACATTCAGCACACCTATGAGTGCATCCGACCCAAAGACCTTAATGCATGAGGTAAAGTTTTATATAGGAAAACATCCAGAAACTGGTCAGAACGGAGTCATTTTAATGGAACGCGATATTTCGAATGGCGATACCTTCTCTAAGATTGAACCACGCTCAAGCTCCATTCAATATTTTGTTATGGCGGAAAACGTAGCTCAGTTGAAATTCAGGTACTACCAAATGAAGAAAACACCTCTTAATGACTTAGACAGACTCAATAATAAGCCTCTGAAATTTTCTGGGCAATGGAATGATAGTATTTCTATGATTCCTTTTGAACAGAGTCAAGATAGCCCCAGTCAGTCCAACCTAGTATTGGACTTTGAAAAAAGTAACAAAATATCACTTCCGCGGGCTGTGGAAATCACAATCGGTATTAATCCTGAGCCTAAACCAGGAGAAGAAGCCGCAAAAAATGAATTGAAAACTGTTTTTTCACCGCCAATAATTGTTTTGCTAAATTCTGGAATGGAGTTTGCTTTACCTCCAATGAAAAAAGAGGCTGACAATGAAAATGCTTAACTCCAATCAAAACGGCATTGCTCTGATGATCGTTCTATGGGTTCTTGTTCTGCTAATGGCTTTAGCCACAGAATTCGCTTTTTCTATGAAAACTGAAGTAAACACAACTCGTAATTATAGTGAAGACACCGAGAGCTATTATCTGGCAAAGGCTGGTCTCAATCTGGCACTTGCAGAATTATTCAAAAATGCAAGTTTTCATTCTATCCATAATGAACATGGGTGGATTGCAGGAAACCCTGTAAATGAACAAACGAATAAAGCTGAAAACAAATTAAAAGAGAAGGTTAAGGAGTTTGACATCATTAATAGAAACAACATTAAGTTAGAAAATGGGACCATCGCGTACACAATTAAGGACGAAAATGGAAAAATACCTATCAATTCAGCGAACAAGATCATGCTCAATCAACTCTTGGCTTTTTCAGGAGTTAAGAAAAAAATTGATCAGAANACAATTTCAGATTCGATTCTTGATTGGATTGATACAGACAAAAATCATCATATCAATGGCGCAGAGGACGATTATTACAGGGCTAAGCAGCCACCCTATTATGCTAGAAATGGAAATTTTCAAACCCTCAGCGAGCTACTGAAAGTAAGAGGAATTACCAAAGAAATTTTTTACGGTTCTAATGAGAAAGATGGCCAATATAAGGGTATTGCCCAATTTTTGACTATTTACAATATCCCATCNGTAAATCCGAACACTACAAGTGAAGAAGTTTTGAATATCATTTACTCTCCTGAGCAAGCGAATGTGATTCTTAATAACAAAAAAATAAAAGGGTATCATTCCAATAGCCTCTCTAATTTNTTCAGAATCACATCAACGGGAAAAGTGCNCGGGAGTAAAACACAACACACTCTAGAAGCAGTTGTTGAAAAAATAGGACCTAAGAAAAATGCGAAAATGGTTATTCATTATTGGAACGATAACGTCTTAAACTTATGAAGTCGCTATATANAGAAAAATCTCTAGGAATGGATATCCGAGAGGAATCCATATCCCTGACCCTTCTTGGCAAAAAATTAAACGCGATTGAGATTTTGGGGGGACAAACAATTGCATTAAANTCCTTAGCCGGTAAAGATGAAAAGTCAGAAAAACATTTTCTCAACAAGGTAAACCAATTCATTGTAAAGTATGACACTTGGCCAGAGTCAGTTGTTATAAGCCTTCCTAGAACTCATATCACCTTTAAAACTTTTGAGCTTCCAGCTCCCGACTTGGANTCAGTTCGATCTATGGTTCCCTTCGAACTAGAACGCCAGTTTTCTTCGGGGCTNGAAGACTTATATTACACATTTCAACTCACCCCAAAGACAAAAAATCATTTTCATATCGCTGCGGCAGCGATTAAAAAAGANATAGCTAACTATTATATAGGGTTGATTCAAAAACTTAATCTAAACCCAACAATTATAGATGTCTCTATATTCGCAAATGTCAATCTTGGCTTCTCACAGAGCATTCAAAGTGATTCATCTATCTGGGCANTGGCCGATATCAGTTCAGAGACCTTGGATATAGCTCTCATAAAAAATAATGCCATAGAATTTTCAAGAAACCTAAGTTGGGTCAAACCAGTAATTCAGGATATAAAGTTAAANAAAGTAACTGATCCAACAGAGTTGAAGTTTGTCTCAACGGAAATCACCAAAGACCTTATCAACGAATTACAGCAATCTCTTTCATCTTGCCGGAATATCGAGGACAACGAACATATTGGCCACATTTTTTTAACTGGTAGCGGAGTTCTTACTCCGCTGATCGCACAACANTTGCAAAAAGAAACAGAAGTTGCAACCACTGTTCTCCAAGCTCCCGAANCAATAAAAACCCATAAATCGTTTTCCTCTTCGGTCATGCTAACCTCTCTNGGCCTTGGGTTAAGAGAACTAGATAAACAAAAGATTGAAACTAACCTTCTACCAAAAGATCTACAGCCAAAAAGTAAAAAGACAAGTATCAAAATGACCTTAGCCCTGGCTGTTACNGTAATAATTCTTTTAGCAGGATGGTTTATCAATAAGGTGATCTATACTAATAAAACGTTGAACACTTTAGATGAGCAGTTGAGTGAGATTAAAGGACAAGTTTCCAGTNTAGAAAAAATTGACTTAGAATATTCATCCCTGAAGAGCTATGTTGATATTTTAACCACCATAAGCAAGAAGTATCCCGACAAACTTCCAGTGTTGGAGGAGTTAAGTCTTTCCCTACCTCGCGACACATGGCTAACACATTTAAAAGTCAAACAAAGGGAGGTTGAAATCAAAGGATATACTCCTGTTGCATCAAAACTTATCTCGATTCTGGAACAATCCGAAGCATTCAAAGAAACAAGCTTTGTCGGAACAATTATNAGTGAATCAGTAGGCGAAAAGTTCACCATTCACACANAGGTTGAAACAACTTCGTAANCATGAATATCAANCAAAGAGATAAAAATGTTTTATTGGCAGGTTTCATTTTTACGGCGTGTTATCTGCTATTCTTTTTTGTATTAGAACCTATTTACAAAAAGCAGATAAAAACAAATAATATAATCAAAAATAAAATACAATTTATCCAGAAATATTTCGAAATCCTAAACCAGAAGGCCTATTATCAGGATAAAGAAAAGGAAAACCGTATTACTCTCACAACCCTATCTGGTCGATTTTTCAAAGAAAAACAAACAGGCCTTGCTGCAGCAAACCTGCAAAAAATTATAGAAAGTTTTTCGAAAGGAACAATATCAATTGAAAGGTCAAAGGTAGAGAAACCTAAGTATATAGAGGGGATATTGGCAATACCCATAGAAATCTCCATTCGTTCAAACCTTAAAAATCTATCCCTATTTTTAATGCGTATAGAAAGTAACGAAAAATTTCTAATTATAGAAAAGTTTCAATCACGAAGAATTAACAAGGTCGATCCTGAAGAGATCCAAACTCGTCTAACTATAACAGGTTTCATTCAGCAACTTGAAACTCAAGGTGAGAAAATCCTATGAAACGAGCTCACATCATCTTAGCCGTCTTCATCGCNTCCACAGCTTGGTATGGATGCGGAGTAACCAAAAAGTCTACGATGCATCGGCTCAAAAATAAAGCTGATGTCATAGACTCTATGTTATTGCCAACCAAAGAAGACNCTAAAANCGCGAAACCAGNAGAGTTGATTGATGCTCAAAAAATCAAAAGTATTCCCAAGTCTGCACAGCTAAAAAAANTTCATATCACGCGTAATAANGCTCCCCTTCTAAANGGCCCAGGATCTCAATACAAAAAAATTGGTACTGCGGCCAAGGGAGACCACTTTGACTTGATTCGTATTGAAAGAGGTTATGGAAAAGGCAAAACATGGTATCTAGTTGAAGACGCCACTCAAAAAAAGTTTTTTGTATCCAGCCAGTCATCACGCATCATTCGTGAAAAGAAAAAAGTTGTNATAGAAAAAGTTCAGNTACAAAAACCTNTCAAACCAGAANNNTCAAGAGCTTCCCAGGAAAGAACAGAAAAANTTGAACTNCAGAAACGAAAAAAAGTTTCACTTGATAAAATCCAAACCATGGTCANCGTAGAGCCTGACATACCAGAAGAGTTGAAAGAAGCCAAGCATATAACTCTTAACTTTGATGGAACAGAGCTCTATGATGTCATTACAACCTTCTGCGATTTGCTAAAAATTAATTATGTAATTGAAGGTAAAGTTGAAGGCAAAGTAACTTTGCAAACTTTTAATAAGATACCCGTTGGCGATCTTTACTCAGTTCTAGAACAAATTCTTGCTCTTAATAATGTTACAGTTATAAAGAGTGGCAATTTTTATCGCTTTCTTAAGGCCCCCGATGCAGCAAAAAAACCACTGAGCATTCATTTTGCGGATGATCCAAGTATCCCGGATAAAGAACGTATGATCATTCAGATCATTCCACTTCAGCATATATCTGTAGATTCAATGAGAAAAATCATCACCCCGCTTCTCACAACTAACGCTAGTTTCATTGAAGTACCCGAAACCAAAAACTTGATGATGATCGAGATGGCTTATAACGTCAAAAGAATCGTTAAGGTAGTTCAAGCATTGGATATTGACAAACTTGCCTCTTCAGACATTCAGCTTTATAAACTTCGTAATGCGGACTCCGAAGTACTGGTCAAGGAGCTGGAAGAAGTTTTTAGTTCTATGGGATATAAAGAAGCTCTTGGTAATTCACTTTCATTTCTCTCACTAACTCGATTGAATTCAATTCTTGTAGTAAACGCTTTTGATAAAATTCTGCCCACAATTGAGTTTTGGGTTAACCGTCTTGATCAGCCTGTTGCAGAAGGAGATGTCAGCACCTTTGTTTATTATGTGCAAAATGGCGACGCAGAAAGCCTAGCTGCCCTTTTAAATGGAATATTTTCATCTACAGAGAGCGTGCCTACGGCAGAAAATAACCTAGGTAACAAAATCAATATTCGCACTGCAAAAAAAGAGAATGATTCTAAAACCAAATCCCCTAAACCTTCGAGCAAAAACCCATTAGTCGAAACAACAAGTAGTATCAATAATGATTTTGAAGGTGATGTTACTATTTTACCAGATGCAGATACCAACGCCGTGATTATTCGAACCAGTCCGCGTAACTACCCAGCTATTCTAGCTCTAATTAATAAACTAGACTTATTACCACAACAGGTTTTGATTGAGGTGTTAATAGTCGATCTTACTGTTGATGAGCAGACCGCAACTGGACTAGATTTTGCGATGAAAGGTTCAATCGGTCCCTATAAAGCCTCTGGAAGTAGTAGCGCAAGCCAGGATGTTGCGACCACTCTAGGAGATTCAATTGGAACCGCCACCTCTTCATTTTTAAAAGGTGGTAGTTTTGTTGTCGGCCAACCTGATAAAATCATAGCTCAATTGCAGGTTTTTGCATCTGACTCCAAAGCCAATGTTCTGGCCAACCCCATTCTGGTAACCTCGGATAACAAGCCGGCAAATATTTCTATCACAGATGAAATCCCAATAGTGCAAGAAGCCAATACCCCTTCAGCAGGTGGCGCAATTGTCAGCAGTACAGTAGAGTTCAGAAGTGTCGGAATTAAACTGGATATCACTCCTAAAATTAATTCGGAAAACTTTATCAACCTGAAAATTAATCAGGAAATATCAAGCCGCGGCGCTGACATAGGAACCCAGCCATCCTTTAATACCCGTCAAGTTAATACGGAAGTGGTGCTTAAAGACAATCAAGTTCTTGTAATGGGTGGCTTAATGCGCACAGATAGCACGGACACAATTTCTGGTGTTCCTATTCTTAAAGACCTTCCCTATGTAGGAAGGCTGTTTGGCTCCGAATCCACCAGCCTCAAAAAAACCGAATTGATGATATTTATCACTCCCCACGTTATCTCCAATGCTGATGATTCAGAGTTTGTTACCCGTGAATTCAAAAAGCGTCTAACCAACTTAAAAAACCTCGCACCATTAGGAAGCTAACTGCAAACCTCGGCAAAAACACCATAAAGTGCTTGAAATAATGGTTAATCTCAAGCATAGTATGTATTCTTTTATTCTATAATTCCCTTCGATGCACAGTTATTTCTTGGCATGTGGAGGAGCCCTTCCTATCAGGAATCGGGTTTAAGCACCAAATTCCCAGAGCTGAAATGATTAAATCCAAATTCGAGAATAGTTTAGAGTTGATCGGTAGCACCCCTTTAGTTAAACTGAAAAATGTTATTCCATCAAATGGCGCCAACATTTTTGCAAAGTTAGAATCCTTTAACCCAGGAGGCAGCGTCAAGGATCGTATCGCACTGGCCATGGTGGAGGATGCGGAAAAAAAAGGCTTGTTGAGGCCTGGTTCCACGATAATTGAGCCTACAAGTGGAAACACTGGGATTGGGCTTGCTTTGGTGGGTGCCATCAAGGGCTACAATGTTATACTGGTCATGTCAGAAAATATGAGCATTGACCGGAGAATGATTCTGGAAAGTTTTGGTGCAAAAACCGAACTGAGCCGAGCTGAATTTGGTATGGAAGGGACCATACAAAGAGCAGAAGAATTACTGGCTCAAAATCCAGGCTATTTTATGCCTCAGCAATTTAACAACCCTGCAAACCCGGAAATGCATAGAAAAACAACCGGGCCCGAAATAATTACCTCCATGAACGGAGAATCGGTAGATGCTTTTGTTGCTGGGATAGGAACCGGGGGAACAGTAACCGGTGCAGGTGAAGTTTTAAAACAAACTTATAATCAGATTAAAGTGATAGGTGTCGAGCCAGCTACTTCGGCAGTCTTATCAGGAAAACCACCGGGACCCCATAAAATTCAAGGTATTGGGGCAGGTTTTAGACCAAATGTTCTAAACTTTAATTTGCTGGATCGTATTATACCCGTTTCCGATGAAGACGCATTTCTGTTTGCAAAAAGACTTGGAAAAGAAGAAGGTATTATTGTGGGGAGTTCCTCCGGAGCCTCATGTTTTGCTGCTAATAAAGTCGCGAAAGAGTTAGGACCAGGGAAAAATGTAGTGATGATTTTACCATGCAGACGAGCACTGCATGAAACTTAATTAATATTTCTAAAAAATTAATAGGAAGTTTATTTTCCTGTAAAAAAATTGAGGGTATGTTTGAATGGGTTATGTTAAAGGGTTAGTATGCAAAGAATGCAAAAGAGCATTCCCTAAGGAGCCGATTCACGTTTGTGAATTCTGTTTTGGGCCATTAGAAGTCAATTACGACTATGAGGCAATAAAAAAAGTTGTAACTAAAAAATCTATCGAGTCTGGCCCGCCATCTATGTGGCGCTATGAGTCTCTTTTGCCTCTGGATGAACAACCAAAGGTAGGTTTTCATACTGGATTTACCCCTTTAGTTAGAGCAAAAAATCTAGGCAAGGCATTAGGATTAAAAAATCTTTACATAAAAAATGATTCCGTAAATCACCCCACTTTTTCTTTTAAAGATAGAGTTGTTTCGGTAGCGGTGTCGAAAGCCATAGAGTTCGGATTTGATACTGTTGCATGCCCCTCGACTGGCAACCTGGCAAACTCCCTAGCAGCTCATGCCGCAGAAGCTGGCCTAAAAAGTGTCATTTTCATTCCTGATAATCTGGAGGCTGGTAAAATTCTTGGCACCCTTGTATATGGAGCTAAATTGATTTCTATCAAAGGTAGTTATGATGACATAAATCGACTTTGTAGTGAAATTGGAAACAATCGTAATTGGGCTTTCGTAAACATTAATATTCGACCTTATTATGGCGATGGGTCTAAATCTTATGGCTATGAAATTGCAGAGCAATTAGGTTGGAAGACTCCAGATAATGTTGTAGTCCCAGTCGCTGGAAGCTCACTAATAACAAAAATATGGAAAGCTTTTCATGAATTTGAAATGCTAGGGCTGGTCGACAAAGTACAAAGTAAAATTTTTGCCGCTCAGGCCACAGGCTGCTGTCCAGTCACTACAGCTATAAAAAACGGTAATGAGCATATCACACCAGTTAAGCCAAATACTATTGCCAAGTCCATAGCTATTGGAAACCCTGCAGATGGGTACTACGGTATTAAGACAGCTAACACAAGTGGGGGCTACGGAGAAGATGTAAATGATGAAGAAATCATCTCTGCAATGGGACTACTTGCCGAAACCGAGGGTATATTTACGGAAACAGCAGGAGGTGTCACAGTAGGCGTCACACAGAAACTGGTTCAGCAGGGCCGGATCAAACCTGATGAAGTGACCGTCATTTGCATCACCGGAAATGGGTTAAAAACTCAGGAAGCTCTGGCTGATCACTTTCCAAAGCCTCAGGTGATTGAACCTAAAATAGATCATTTTGAAGAAATTTTTGCAAACAGTTTAACAGTTTAAAAGGAGTAAAGCATGGCAGTAAAAGTAAGAGTACCTACCCCGTTAATGAAGTTAACCGATAATAAGAGTGAGGTCATGGCAGAAGGGGCTACCATAAGCGAAATCCTCAATAATATGGAAAGTCAGTTTACTGGTATTAAAGAGCGCATCTGTGAAGAAAACGGAACTCCTCGGCGTTTCATTAATATCTATTTGAATGAGGAAGATATACGATTTCTTGAAGGAGAAGGCACCGCAGTTAAAGATGGGGATGAAATATCCATCATACCGGCAATAGCTGGCGGAATTGGTTGATGATTGATTTTAGCGAGGAGCAGATAGAACGTTACAGTCGCCACATCATACTACCTGAAGTGGGTGGAGAGGGACAAAGTCGCCTATTAGAGTCAAAAGTTCTTTTAGTAGGTGCTGGTGGCCTAGGTTCTCCTGCGGCTTTTTATCTTGCCGCTGCCGGTATCGGCAATATGGGAATTATCGACTTCGATACGGTTGACCTAAGTAATCTGCAACGGCAGATAATCCATAATACTGAACGCATAGGCATGCTTAAAACTGAATCAGCCAAAAAAACTATTTCAGCGCTCAATCCTGATATCAACGTCACAGTATTTAATGAGAGACTAAATTCAGAAAACATCATGCGCCTCTTCGAGGATTATGACTATATTTTGGACGGCACCGATAATTTCGCCACACGCTATCTCATCAATGACGCTTGCGTTATGACTGGAAAAACCAATATTCATGGCAGCATATTTCGATTTGAAGGACAGGTAACCGTTTTCAAACCTAATCAAGGTCCTTGCTATCGTTGCCTCTATCCGGAGCCTCCTCCACCAGGACTAGTTCCAAATTGTCAAGAAGGTGGGGTTTTAGGAGTACTGGCGGGGGTGATCGGAAACCTGCAAGTGGTTGAGACCCTGAAGCTGATTCTCGGAAAAGGGCAAACTCTTGTTGGCTCTTTGCTACTTTATGATGCCTTGAAAACAGAATTTAGGAAACTAAAATTAAAAAAAGATCCAAAATGTCCTGTTTGCAGTGATCAACCCACAATCACCGAGTTGATCGACTATGAA
>PAJA01000026.1 GCA_002705185.1 Nitrospina sp.
ATGTAAGCTAAGTATTTAAGTAAATTCTGAAATGCTTCCTAAATATACAAAATTAACTCAAACAAAACTAATGCGACTTTACTCAATAGCAAGAACATTGAATGATTAATAAATAGAAGATAAGATAAAGAGATATAAACGATTTTTTTGACCTGATCATTTTCGTTGCTACAAAAAGAACGCAAATAAACAAAACGATATTGGTGACAATTTAATCATACCGCCTATCCTTCAGTATAGAGATTTTCTTTTATGGCCCAGGCTACTACGCTAAATTATTACAAGGTTCTAGGTGTCACCCAGAAAACTTCTAAAGCCGACCTTAAAAAAAAGTATCGAGAACTCGCTAAAAAATATCATCCAGATACCAACTCAGGAAGCAAGTCGGCCGAAGATAAATTTAAAATCATCTCTGAAGCTTATGACGTACTCAGTGATGCAAAAAAAAGAAAAAGCTATGACCGCGAGCGTTCGTATCAGAAAAGATCTCCCCGACAACCAAAAGGACAACCTAATTGGAACTCACCTCCCGGTGGTTTCGGGAAGGGACCCAATGACAATCAACAGAGATACGAAGAACCTTTTGCTCAGGAGCCTGAGCCAATTGACCCGGATATGCCAACGAGTGGATTCGATCTTCAGTTTATGATCGATGTACCACTGCCTGATGCAGCACTCGGAGGAACAATTAATTACTCTTATGATAAATATGTTCGCTGCGAAGAATGTGAAGGCACCGGAACCCAGGGAAGCGACGAGTGCTCGGAGTGTCAGGGAAAACAACTGGTCGTCCGTCCTGTAACTCTCGATGTAAAAATACCTCCGGGTGTGGCGGATCAGTATACTCTATCTTTTATTAAAAAAGGTGGTGAAGGTCGGAATGGAGGCCCACCAGGAGATCTTTTTTTAAGAGTCTGTGTGCAACCTCATCCAAAATTCAAACGGGTTAAAAATGATATCATCCATGAGGTAACTATTTCTTCTAAACTTGCTGAAGAAGGCGGAGCATTTGAAGTTGAAACGTTGAATGGTACTACATCCATTCAAGTAGAAGAAGAAACTCTAATTGGAGAAGAGTTACGCGTACCTGGAGAAGGCTCAGCTATAGGTTGGGGGAAAAAACGGGGCGACCTCATCATAAAATTTAATATTGAGGAAGATTAAATCTGACTCTTTTTTTATTCATGGTAGCTTTATTCATAATTCTGATGGTCATTCTTTAGCTAGTATTTTGCTTTAAAAAATCGTAGCCCAAAAAAAACTTCAAGCAGCAGACGAACAAAATACTACACAAATAAAAATCACGAGTCACAACAAGTAACCCTGTAAAGTTCTAATTACTTGGACTGAGCCACGAACTATATAAGAAATTTCTACGGAATTACTAAAAATCGAAAGTAGTTATCCATACGGGAAAGCAAGGAATAAATAAGTAGAGAGGCTTAACCCTTGCGGGCCTTTACTTCTGCTGCATGGGCTTTAGCCCTCTTACGCATTGCAGCTTTTTCCTCTGAGGTAAAATCTTTTCGAGGAGTAGGTTTCGGAGTACCTCCGGATGCCTTAGGTGCGGGTGTCGCAGGTGCTGCTTTTGCCGCATCAGCCGAAGGTTCTGCTGGTTGATCACTAGCTGCTTCCACTTCTGGGGTTGGTGATGCCCCCTCCTTAACAGGTGCGGCTTCACCCTCTTTACGAATCAACCGCATTGAAGACCAAACATCTGCGGTGGGATAATCTGTAGCAACACCAATCTTTAAATCCATACGGATAATTTTTTCATCGGAACACTCGGTGATCCAAGTGTTTGAAGCACCACCAGGCGCAAATATTGAGTCAATAGGATAACTTGTCCCATTTTTATCAACGAGAGCCTTGACACCGGTCTTATCAAAAAGCGTTAAAGCCTCTGCCTTATTTGGAATGCGCCAATTTTCGTATCCACCAAACTTATCTTTATTTTGATTGACCCAATCCACATATTCACGATGGTCAGCCCAAGTGTAAAACTTTTTCACATCCAACCATGCATCAGTCTTTTTCCAAGTAAAACCGGTATTGGGATCTGTGATGGTGCCATCATCATTATCTACAAGAGGATCTCCAACTGGCCCTGCCTTTTTTGCGGCCTCTGCTTTTTTGGCAGCTGCAAGTTTGGCCTTTTCAGCAGGAGATAATTCTGTGGCTTCCGAAGAAGGGGGAGTTTCTGACATACTTAGCCTCTATGAACCGGTTCTATATCTTCCAAAATATCACTCAAATCTTTTCCCGTCCCAGTAAGATCTTTCAATATCTCACCGAGCTTGGATGCAGAGTAGACGTCTAACCGAGATTGAAAATCAACTCTATAATCTGCAGCATTTTTACGGACCCAGTCCATGACAGCCTGCTCCTGAGACTCACTACTCATATTCCCACATTTTTTATCTAGCAGATTGGTCTGGGACAATCGTATAATTTCAGAAATTAAATCTTCTTTGATCCGGCTCATCTTAAGATTTTAACACAAAATATGACGGGAAATTAGCTCTTTGACTGTAAAAAATGGTCACTCTATAACGGTTTTTAAGGCTTGTCAACGTGATATTTATAAGTTCTAATATATCATTGATATTTTTAAGGTTATTGCTATTTTGATGCCTCGACACCCGTCTTTTATAGACCTCAACGTACCATCTCACTAAACAATATTAAGGTATTATAATTGGTCATTCGAAGATCGAGGATCTAGAACCTCTCGTAAGCCATCTCCTAAAAAATTAAACGACAGGATGGTCAAAAATATTGCTAGGGAGGGAAACAAAATAAGGTGCGGATAAAACTTAATTGCCGTCCAACCATCATTAGCGAGCGTTCCCCAACTACTAAATGGAGGAGCTATACCCAGCCCTATAAAGCTCAAGGTTGACTCAGCTAAAATAGCCATGGGGATACGAAAGCTCATGGTCACTACCAGGATACCCAGAATATTAGGAAAAATTTCCCGCACCAGTATTCTTGTGGGACTCGCACCCAGCGCACGGGCCGCCTGCACATATGGAAACTCTTTGATCCGCAAAACTTCTCCGCGCACCAACCTTGCTACTGTGACCCAACTCACAAGCGATAACGCTATAAAAACTCCCGCCACTCCCCTACCCATAAGAACGGTAATAAGAATAATCATTAACAAATCAGGCAAAGCGAAAACCACATCCACTAGCCTCATCAACACGTTATCGACNCTACCTCCAACATAAGCTGAAATNGCACCATAGACCGTACCAACTAGCAACGCNAACAANGTTGTGAACACACCGATAAATAGNGATACCCGGGCACCATAAATCATACGAGAAAAAAGATCGCNACCTAGACGATCGGTACCCATCCAATGCTCCAAGCTGGGGAAGGCTAAAGTATGTAATGTATCCTGCGTCTCATAGGAATATGGTGCAACCCATGGAGCCAATATCGCCAACATAGAAACAATTAGTAAAAAACAAGCGCTTAATTTAGATGTCAGGGAGTATCTCACTTCAAAGTCACCCTTGGGTCTAGCCAGCCATAAATCACATCTACTACTAAATTTGCGATTACAATCAGAACAGCATAAACCAGCGTTACACCCATAATTAGCGGATAATCTCGGTTAGTCACAGCAGTAATGAAGAAACGCCCCATGCCTGGAATGGAAAAAATAAATTCAATCACAAAAGAACCCGTGACCAGGCCTGCTGTTAGAGGGCCCATGACAGAAACAATAGGGTAGATAGAGTTTATTAAAACATGTTTAAACATTATTACCGGTTCGGTCAAGCCCTTCGCCCTGGCAGTCCTAATATAATCTGAAGACAACACACCAAGAACGGTGGTTCGAGTCAGTCGTGCAACATAACCTGCAAAACCTGCCCCCAGTGCCAATGCCGGCAAAATCATATGACGAGGGCCTTCCCATAATGCAGGTGGGAGCCAGTGCCAGTGATGCGAGAAAATCCATACCAATATCGCCCCTAATACAAAACTAGGAATCGAAATACCCATTGCCGCGACAAGCAGTACAGACCGGTCAAGCAAAGAATTTTTCCAATAAGCCGAGACCATCCCGGCAGGCACTCCCAGCCCCAAAACAACAAGAACCGCACATAGGCCCAAAATAAAAGAAACCGGAAACGTATCGTAAATAATATCCGAAACATCACGTCCTAAATATTTATATGAAGGTCCAAGGTCGCCCTGAAACAATTGCTTCATGTACAAAATATATTGTATAGAAACAGGTTTATCTAAGTGATATTTGGCTTCTATATTGGCCTTAATCTCTGGTGGAAGAATTTTTTCAGTATCAAAAGGTCCGCCTGGAACCCAGTGCATGATGAGAAAGGTGAGTGTCGCAACCGTGACCAGAACTGGTATCCCTAATAAAATCCGTCTAAAAATAAATCGCAACATGTGCTTATTTTATCATACCCAGCTATTAGTGATTACAGGCGAGACAAATAATTCGCTCTCTCACTGAGCCATTAAGATATAATGGAGGATCGTTTAATAATTTACCGAGAGTTTCATGAACTACCCTTCTCTAAGAGAATTTATCGATAAGCTGGAACGTGAGGAAGAGCTACTTCGTATTAAAGAATCCGTTTCACCTATTCTCGAAATCACCGAAATCACTGATCGTATCTCCAAACAGCCTGGTGGCGGAAAAGCACTACTTTTCGAAAACGTCGAAGGTTCATCCATGTCAGTACTAATCAACGCCTTTGGAAGTGCCAAGCGAATGAACATGGCATTGGGCGTCCATGATATTGAAGATATCCCAAAAAGAATCGAACGTTATATAAAAATTCCACCTCCTAGTACTTTACTGGACAAAGCAAAGCTTTTACCTATGCTTTTAGAGGCGACGCAGTTTCCTCCAAAGCTCTTAAACACAACGCATCCTCCCTGCCAGGAGATTGTTCAACTTAATGATGATATTGATATAGGAAAGATCCCGGTTCTACAGTGCTGGCCAGATGATGCAGGGCGTTTTATTACCTTCCCCATAGTAATCAATCGCAGTACCGATAATAAAATTAGAAATGTAGGGCTCTATCGTATGCAGGTATATGATAAAAAAACTACCGCTATGCACTGGCACATCCATAAAGATGGCGCTCATTTTTTTCATGAATACAAAAAACAAAACAAGGTGATGGAAGTTGCCGTTGCACTTGGTGCGGATCCGGCATCCTGTTATTCTGCTTCCGCTCCTCTCCCTTATGGTATTGATGAGTTTCTCCTAGCCGGTTTTATCCGCAAGAAAAGTGTACCCCTAGTGAAATGTAAAACAGTTGACCTTGAAGTTCCAGCCAATGCAGAAATAGTACTGGAAGGATATATTGACCCATCTGAAATGAGACTGGAAGGACCTTTCGGTGACCATACTGGCTACTACTCACAGGATGGAGATTACCCAGTCCTCCACATTACTGCTATCACTCATCGCAAGGATCCGGTTTACCTAACTACTATTGTGGGTAAACCTCCACAGGAAGATTTTTACTTAGGACGGGCTACAGAACGTATCTTTCTACCACTTCTCAAAACTCAGCTCCCTGAAATTGTAGATATGAATATGCCCGCTGAGGGAGTCTTTCATAATTGTGTCATTGTATCTATCGACAAGCGCTACCCTATGCAATCTAGACGAATAATGAGTGCTTTATGGGGACTCGGACAAATGAGTTTTGTCAAAATCATTATCACTGTTGATTCTAAAGTCAATGTTCATGACTATGAAGAAGTGGCAAAAATATTACTTAGTACAGTGGACTTTGAAACAGATCTGTTTTTTTCAGAAGGTATTCTTGATGTTCTCAACCATGCTTCTGACCAAGTTTTATATGGCTCAAAATTAGGTATAGACCTTACCAGTAAAATAGAAGGTGAGCCAGGTTATGGCAAAGATGTACCACCTCTAATCGAAACAAAAAGACTGCCGAGGCCAGAAGAAATTACGAAAATATTCCAGGAAATTAAAACCTGTCAGATTAGGGAACTTCAAGTACCTGTTCTACTAGTAGCACTGGACAAACAGACTAAGAATCAAGGTTCGAAGTTCATCGATGCATTTTTTGCAAACTCAGAATTCTCTGCCATAGAAATTCTTATCGTCCTAGAAAGCCATGTCGACCTCACAAATATCTCTATCGTAATGTGGAAACTCTTTAACAACCTCGACCCTAAAAGAGACCTCTATTTTAAAAATAATCGAGTGGGTATTGATGTGACGAAAAAACTTCCTGAAGAAGGTTATCAACAAAATTGGCCGGAGGAGATTGAAATGTCTTCCGAGATAAAAACCAAGGTTAATAAAAAGTGGCCTACCCTTTTCAAAGAATAACTCCCTCACCATGGCACTGGAACACATCACTGTAAAAGGGGCAAGAGAACACAACCTTAAAAACCTTGACCTTACACTACCTCGGGAAAAACTTGTGGTCATAACGGGTTTAAGTGGTTCGGGAAAGTCATCCCTTGCTTTTGACACTATTTATGCTGAGGGACAACGACGATACGTTGAGTCTCTTTCAGCCTACGCACGACAGTTTCTTCAATTGATGGAGAAGCCTGATGTAGACTCCATAGACGGTCTTTCTCCGGCTATATCAATTGAGCAGAAAACATCCAGCAAGAATCCCCGTTCTACCGTTGGGACAGTAACAGAGATTTATGACTACCTACGCTTGCTCTACGCTAGAGTGGGAAAGGTTTCTTGTTATGGCTGCGGACGACAAATCACCTCACAAACCGTTCAACATATCGTTGACCAGGTTCAAGCTATTCCTTTAGGTAAAAAGGTTATGATCCTTTCCCCCATAGCCAGAAACAAAAAAGGAGAGTTCAAGAAAGAAATTTTAGATATGAAACGGAATGGGTTCGTACGCGTAAGAATCAATGGTGAGGTACGTTCTCTAGAAGAGGAAATTGTCCTGAACAAAAAGTTCAAACATACCTTGGAAACAGTGGTGGATAGACTAGTAATAAAAGAAAGTATGGGTAAGCGCTTGGCCGACTCTGTAGAAACAGCACTCCGGCATGGCGAAGGCTCTCTAGTTGTTGTAATACTTGAAGATAAAGAAGAGGAGTTATTATTCAGCGAAAAGTTTGCCTGTAGTTACTGCAATATCAGTTACCCAGAGCTTGAACCGCGCCTATTTTCCTTCAATAATCCGCAGGGAGCCTGCTCCCAATGTGATGGTTTAGGAATCAAAATGGTTATTGATCCTGAGCTGGTGATTCCAAACCCGAAACTATCAGTTCGTGATGGGGCTTTGAAACCATGGGAAAAACGTAGTTCTATATACTTTCACCAGATGCTCGACACAATTTCTACCCATTTCAAGTTCAAACTTAGCACCCCATTTGAAAAACTCACCAAGAAAGTTAGTAATATTCTATTATTTGGTTCCGGTGATGAACCTATCAAATATTACTTTGAAAAAGATGGCAGAAAACAATTCTACACAGACACCTTTGATGGCGTAATTCCGGAACTCGAAAGACGCTATAGAGAGACAGACTCCTCCTCAGCACGAGAAGAAATTGCGCGTTACATGCGCCCTCTTTCTTGTCAAACCTGCAATGGCGACCGATTACGTAAAGAAGCAGTCTCAGTAAAAATAGCCGACTTAAATATCGTCGAGCTTACAGCATTCTCTATTGGTAAGGCTCATCAATTTTTTGAAAAGTTAAAACTAACTCGACAGGAACATAATATTGCTCGCAGAATTATTAAGGAAATTAAAGAGCGATTGGGGTTCCTTAATAATGTCGGGCTAAATTATCTTTCGCTCGATCGTACGTCAGGTACTCTTTCTGGCGGAGAAAGTCAGCGCATTCGTCTTGCTACGCAGATTGGCTCCAGCCTAATGGGAGTCCTTTATGTTCTCGATGAACCTAGTATTGGGCTGCATCAAAGAGACAACGATAGACTACTCAGCACTCTACTTCGTCTACGTGATCTTGGTAATACCGTAATTGTTGTTGAACACGATGAAGCTACCATTCGATCAGCTGACTACGTAGTGGATCTCGGCCCTGGCGCAGGTGTGCATGGCGGACATGCTATTTTTTCAGGAACTCCTAAAGCTCTTCTTAAATCAAAAGATTCCCTAACTGGACAATATTTAACAGGAGTACGAAAGATTTCAGTTCCCAAAATGAGACGTAAGGGAAATGGTAAATCACTTGAGATATTAGGAGCAAAAGAAAATAACCTGAAAGAAGTATCAGTCAAAATCCCTCTTGGCTGTTTCGTATGCGTGACTGGGGTTTCTGGTTCGGGGAAAAGTACACTTACCATTGATATTTTGTACAAGGCTCTAGCCCGACATTTCTGGCGCTCAAATGACAAGCCTGGTGAATTCAAGAAAATTGAAGGTATTCATTGGCTCGATAAGGTTATCGATATTGATCAATCACCAATTGGTAGAACACCAAGATCTAACCCTGCCACCTATACCGGCGTCTTCACTCTTGTGCGAGAATTATTCAGTCAGGTTCCTGAATCTCGCGCCCGAGGTTATAAACCTGGCCGATTTAGCTTTAATGTTAAAGGAGGACGATGCGAAGCGTGCCAAGGTGATGGGGTCATTAAAGTTGAAATGCATTTTCTTCCTGATGTTTTTGTCACCTGTGAAGTTTGCAAAGGTAAACGGTTCAACCGCGAGACTCTCGAAATTCTTTATAAAGGAAAAAATATTGCCGATGTACTGAATATGACAGCAGAAGAAGGTAAAGAATTTTTCACAAATATTCCTTCCATAAAAATCAAACTGCAAACGATCACTGATGTAGGGCTTGACTATATTAGACTTGGGCAACAGGCCACCACATTATCCGGCGGTGAAGCGCAGCGCGTGAAGCTATCTAAAGAGTTGAGTAAGCGCAGTACGGGCAGAACTCTCTATATTCTAGACGAGCCAACAACGGGACTACATTTTGCTGACATTGAACATCTGCTCAAAGTTCTAGACCGATTGGTGGATTCGGGTAACACAGTAGTCATCATTGAACATAATATGGACGTGATTAAAACAGCCGATCACATCATTGATCTTGGGCCGGAAGGTGGTGATGGAGGAGGACAAGTCCTTGCAGAAGGAACACCGGAAAAAATAGCAAAAGTAAAAGCTTCTTACACCGGGAAATATTTAAAGGAATATCTTTAATCTTAGGTTTAGTCTGAGTTCTAAGTTCGTAGAGTTTTACAAACCAAAATCAATTATTGCTCAGATTCTCAAGGCGGGCGATAGCTCGGAAAAGTTTTTTCTGCGCTTCAACGAACTCTTCTTCCGATAAATCAGTCAGCAATAATTTTTCTGCCTCTGCGTGGGCACGCTCGGCGCGTTCACGATCAATCTCATGTAAAAATTCTCCAGTCTCGGCCAATACTGTCACACGATTCTCCGATACTTCCAGGTATCCACCACTTACAACCAATGCAATGGTCTCACCATCCTTCTCATAAGACAGCTGACCTGATCGAAGATTTGTCAGAATCGGTGCATGATCATAAAGAATTCCAAGGTCACCTTCACTACCGGGAGCATTTACTTGATCGACTTCTTCTGCTACAAGTTGTTTTTCCGGAGTTACAATACTAAGTATTAGTTTCTGGCTCATGCTGATTTTTTATCCAGTTCTTTTTGCTTTGCGTGAACTTCATCCAAAGTTCCTACCATATAGAAAGCTTGTTCCGAGATATCATCCCCACGCCCTTCTAGAATATGTTTGAATCCTTCAATGGTATCTTGCACTTTGACGTATTTTCCCGGTGACCCAGTAAAGACCTCGGCCACGAAGAATGGTTGCGATAGGTATTTTTGAATTTTTCTAGCACGAGAAACAGCTTGCTTATCCTCTTCAGATAGCTCGTCCATACCCAGAATTGCAATGATGTCTTGCAAGTCTTTATAACGTTGCAATACTTGTTGTACGCCACGAGCGGTATTGTAGTGCTCATCACCTAATACTTCAGGGTCAAGAATCCGTGAAGTAGAATCCAGAGGGTCCACCGCAGGATAGATACCCAGTTCAGAAATACGTCGATTTAGAACCGTAGTTGCATCAAGATGCGAGAAGGTAGTAGCAGGCGCAGGGTCTGTCAAGTCATCAGCAGGTACATAAATAGCTTGAACCGATGTAATGGATCCTTTTTTGGTTGAGGTGATACGCTCCTGCATGTTACCCATTTCTGTTGCCAGTGTAGGTTGATAACCTACCGCAGAAGGAATACGTCCGAGAAGTGCAGACACTTCAGAACCAGCTTGTGAAAACCGGAATACGTTATCAATAAAAAGAAGCACATCCTTACCGCCCTCGTCACGAAAATATTCTGCGCAAGTAAGACCGGTAAGACCAACCCGCATACGTGCGCCCGGAGGCTCAGTCATCTGCCCGTATATAAGTGCTGTTTTATCGATAACATTAGACTCTACCATTTCATGATAAAGATCATTTCCTTCACGGGTTCTCTCTCCAACTCCTGCGAACACCGAGTATCCGCCGTGCTCTGCACCAATATTACGAATCAACTCCATAATCAAAACGGTCTTGCCAACACCTGCTCCACCGAACAAACCTGTCTTACCACCTTTCAGGTATGGTTCAAGCAGGTCAATAACCTTAATGCCCGTTTCAAGCATTTCCATTTTTGTATCTTGTTCTTTAAACTCAGGAGCATCTCGGTGAATACTCCATTTGGCTTTAGATTCAACAGGGGGTTTTTTGTCAACTGGATCACCCACAACATTGAGAATTCTTCCGAGCACTTCTTCTCCGACAGGTACGGTGATTGGAGCACCCGTGTCAATTGCTTCCATTCCACGAACTAAGCCATCTGTAGAATGCATGGCCACGGAACGAACCGCATTGTCACCAAGGTGAAGTGCCACTTCACAAACCAGAGTTTCGGTTTTTCCATCTTCTCCGGTACGCTCAATGTTGATTGCGTTGTATAAGGCCGGCAGAACGCCTTCTTCAAATCGTACATCGACGACGGGCCCCATAACTTGGATGATATTTCCCTTATTCATTCCTTCATCTCCGTTAAATTCAGTATCTTAATACCATCAGCCCTTCAGGGCTTCGGCACCATTTACGATTTCTATCAATTCTTTTGTGATATAAGCTTGTCGGGCTTTATTATAAGTGAGCGTCAAGCCATCTATCATCTCACCTGCATTACGGCTGGCACTATCCATCGCCGTCATCCGTGCTCCATGCTCACTCGCACTGGACTCCAGAAACGCACGATAAACTTCTACCGTCATATAACGTTTCAACAGATCATCAAGGATAGATTCTTCATCTGGCTCATAGATATAATCTACAGCAAAAGTGTCTTCTTTATGCGTCAAGTTTTCAGGGACAACAGGAAGAAGTTGTTCAACCACGACCTCTTGTTGCATCACGGACTTAAACTCGTTGTAAATCATAAAAATTTTGTCGACTTTTTTTTCTGTAAACAGGGTCGACAAGTTCTCTCCAATAGCCTGAGCTTTAAGGTAATCAAAGTCTTTCGTCCACCCAATAATTTCCTCTGTAACCGTGACAGGGCGGTTTCGAAAAATATCATTGCCCTTTTTACCGGCAACGATCAAGGAGTTTTCATTCTGCGGATTGTCTTTCAGGTGCTGCGACATTTTACGAATGAGACTTCCGTTAAATCCGCCACACAAGCCTTTATCAGATGTGATGAGCAGGAATAAATGCTTATTCCCTTCGCGAACATCTAGCAAAGGATGCAAATCACTATTACATCGTGCCGACAAATGATTGAGAACATCCATCATCTTAATTGCATAAGGGCGTGCTTCAAGAATTGCGTGTTGTGCCTTACGTAATTTTGAAGCAGCAACCAACTTCATGGCCTTAGTGATCTGCTGTGTATTTTTTACGCTCTGAATGCGTCTTTTTATTTCTTTTAAATTAGGCATATTTTAACTTTTGAAGAGCCCTTTATATTCTTCGATAGCAGCCTGCAATAAGCCTTCTGTTTCATCATCAAGTTTTTTGGCTTCTGCAATTTTATCCATTAAAGCTTTATGCTTATCTGCCATAAAATTTAGCAGACCGCTTTCAAATTTTTGAACATCTCCGACGGGAATATCGTCCACCAAGCCACGTACGCCCGCAAAGATTGAAACAATCTGTTCAACAACACTCAAAGGTTTATACTGACCTTGCTTAAGCAATTCAACAAGTCGTTCACCACGATGAAGCTGAGCTTGTGTTGCAGCATCTAGATCACTACCAAACTGTGCAAAAGCTGCCATTTCACGATACTGAGCAAGATCCAAACGTAACTTACCAGCAACTTGCTTCATGCCTTTGATTTGCGCCGAGCCACCAACACGAGAAACAGAAAGGCCAACGTTAATAGCAGGTCGTACACCAGAATAAAACAGATCAGTCTCTAGAAATATCTGCCCATCCGTAATGGAAATTACATTAGTAGGAATATATGCAGAAACATCACCCGCCTGTGTTTCAATTATCGGTAGAGCAGTCATCGAACCTGCCCCTAACTCGTCACTAACTTTTGCGGATCGCTCCAGCAATCGGGAATGTAGAAAGAAAACGTCACCCGGATATGCTTCACGTCCCGGAGGTCTTCTTAAAAGCAAAGATAACTGTCTATAGGCGGCAGCCTGTTTACTCAGGTCATCATAAACAATTAAGCAATGCTGACCATTATCGCGAAAATATTCACCCATAGCACATCCTGCATAAGGCGCAATAAACTGCATGGGTGCAGGGTCACTGGCTGAGGCAGAAACCACAATGGTATATTCCATAGCACCATGCTGTTCCAAAGTTTTCACTACCCGAGCAACAGTAGAACGTTTTTGCCCTACCGCTACGTAAATGCAGAACATGTTCTGTCCTTTTTGATTAATGATCGCATCGATAGCAACAGCAGTTTTCCCTGTTTGTCGATCACCAATGATCAACTCTCTTTGTCCACGACCAATAGGAATCATTCCATCAATAGACTTAATTCCCGTCTGCATCGGCTCATGAACTGATTTACGATCAATAACACCCGGTGCAACTCTTTCAATTGGGCCAAATTTTTCTGTCTTGACAGGTCCCTTTCCATCAATCGGCTGACCCAGTCCATCCACTACGCGGCCAACCAACTCAGGCCCAATAGGTACTTCCATGATTCGACCAGTTCGCTTTACCTCATCACCTTCCTTAACATTATCGTCACGCCCGAGCAAAACGGCCCCAACATTGTCTTCTTCAAGGTTCAATACCATCCCTGCAAGACCACCGGGAAACTCTAAAAGTTCACCCGACATGGCTTCTCCGAGGCCATAAATCCGTGCAATTCCATCACCCACAGAAATAACACGTCCGGTTTCCTTGAGCTCGATCCCCTCATCAAAGCCTTCTATCTGCTTTTGAATTAAGGAACTGATTTCATCGGCTCGTAAATTCACTTAGGCTACCTCCTCATTTTCTATCGTTCGTTTCAAGATCTCTAAACGGTTACGAATCGTATCATCCGCCACCTGGTCACCGATGCGTAGCATGATGCCACCAATTAACGACTCATCTACGTCGGTATCGATCAAAATAGTTTTTCCTAAAATTTTATTCAAAGCGGCTTTCAACCTGTCAGTATTAGCTACGGTCAAAGGGTGTGCAGAAGTAACATGAACCCGCATCCTGTTCAACCTGCTGTCCACCTCCTGCTCAAAGTATTCAACAATTTTTCCAAGATATAGCATCCTGTCGCGATCATTGAGTAGAGTCATCAGGTTAGATACCTTTTCATCGACTCCCAGTCGACCACATATATCCTTGACAACGCTCTTTTTTTTCTCTAAAGCCATCGACGGATGCTTAAAAAATTGGTCGAGTTGCGGCTCTGTCTTCACAGCCTCGTTGAAGGACTTTAAGCTTTCAAGAGCCTTCTCCAACAAACTTGCATCTGAAATATTCGCTGACAAAGCTTCGGCGTATCTTTTTCCCACCTGATTTTCAAGCATCGTTGAGCCTTAAATTAACATGTCAATTTCGTTGACGTTTTTCCAATTCCTTAACAACTTGTTCAATAGATTCTTCAACAAGCTTTTTCTTATCATTATCATCAAGAGCCTTTTTCAAGAACTTCTCTGTCGAAGCAATTGTTAAAGCCGCAGCATAATTACGCACCTCTTGAAGAAGCTTGCTTCTTGAGTTCAAAACTTCCTGCTCTGCGTCTTTTTGAATCTGGCGAACTTTTGCTTCGGTTTCCTGCAAGCTTTTTTCTTGCGCCTTCTTAGACTCATCATGGGCCAACTGAATAATCGTCTCCGCCTTGCCATGCGCAGCCTTTAAAGTTTCTTCAAGCTCCACTTTGATTTTTTGTGCTTCATTTTTCAGCCGCTCGGAGTCTTCAATATCATCACGAATTTTTTTTTCGCGCATTTCAAGAGCTTCTAAAATAGGAGGAAATGCGAATTTCTTGAGAACAAAAAATAAAATTCCGAAAGAAATAACTGACCAGAAAATCAGTGAGCCAAAAACAGAAACCTGTTCAAATTGTGGCATATCTAATCCTTATGAAAAGTTCAACCAACAGAGAAATGGCAGTCAACCATCACTCCTAATTACGGCATGATAATAAAGGCGATAACTAATGCATAAAGCGCAATCGCTTCTACCAACGCGAAACCGATCCAGCAATACTTGGCAACGCGAGCCTCTGCGTTAGGCTGACGCCCAACAGTTTCAATGGTTTTCGCAAAAATATAAGCGATTCCCAAAGCAGCCCCAAAAAAACCGGCGGCACATAATCCCATTCCAATTAATGCAGCAGCTTCTGAACCCATTCTATCCTCCTAAGTTTTTGTCAAAAAATAATTAATGTAACTTGATCACATCGCCAATATAAACACATGTTAGCGTTGTAAAAATATAAGCTTGAATAAAAGCAATCGCTATTTCTAATCCGTTTATCACAATTGTAAAACCAAAAGGCAGCCAGCCCAACCATAGCGGCCCTGTCATAGCAAGCCCAAACAATACAGCAAGAACAGTATGTCCCGCCGTCATGTTGGCGAATAATCGAACTGCCAACGAAATAGGACGCGCCAGCATACTTATAATTTCAATAGGAACCATTAATGGAATCATGATCTTGGGAACCCCCGGTGGTACTAAAATTCCTAAAAAGTGCATGCCGTGTTTACCAAATCCAATTACCAAGGTCAGAAAAAATATTCCAACAGCAAAGGCTGCAGTCACTGCTAACTGGCTAGTAATTGTGTAGGAACCAGGAATAAGACCGATTAAATTGCAGGCCAGAATAAATAGAAACAAGCTGGTAATAAACGGAACATATCTTTTGCCCTCTTCTTCTCCAATGAATTCGTAGACCATACTACGTATAAATTCTAGAGAGATTTCCAAGATGCTCTGCAATTTTCCCGGTATGGGAGAGATTCCTCGACTCACAGCTAAAATAAAGGATCCTGCAACTATGGCCAGGCCCACCCACATAGCCACTACAGCGTTATTAATGGATATATCTAGTCCCGCTATAGGTGGAATAGTAATAACATTGTGAACTTCAAAATGATGTAAAGGACTTTCCATATTCTAAATCTTATCCTGATCAAAAATTATTATCATCTTCTGTATTTTCATCTTCTATAGTCAGTGACATGGCCGCGCGATAAACATTTAAACTTCCGGCAGCCCCTCCAAGAATAACCCCGAATGCTAAACCCCAAGGCCCGACACTGAAAAATCGATCTACACCATAACCCAATATTGCACCTATAAACGTAGCTACCGTCAGTTCAGTTCCCAATCTGAACGCGATCTGCATACCTTGACGGAAGCCGTTATTTTTGCTCATTAATTCAATGCTTGGGAGGAACTAGCAGGAAACCGGGGTCATCATACCTCAACGTCTCAATGTTGTCCAAAAAAAAATATGGCCGCATCGCTTCAAATTCTTGAAGCACTATACCTAGTAAACTCACTTAATGAGGGGTAGCATCCATATGAAGAAACAGTATTTTATTGTGCGCAGCTACCCCTTGAAAGGCATTTTTCTAATAATAGAAGGATTAATAGGCCTTAGTCTTAATAAGGTAGGGTTCCGTATTCTGCTTCATAAGCCTCTAAGGGAAGCATATCAATCGCATCCCAAGGGCAACCTTCTAAGAGAGTATCCATTGGACCCTTGGTAATACATTTTTTACATCCAATGCACAGTAATGGGTCGACGTGAACTCGGTTAAAAGCTGGAGCATCGGGATTGTCTACTTCGAACATACAAAGGTCAACGGGACACTCAGTAATACAAATGGGGGAACCACCACAACCTGTACAGGCATCGTTTATAACCGCCAGTATTTTTGGTTTTCGTTTTCTTTGAACGTTACGCTTAGCTTTTTCTTTGGTAGCCATAAATGCATCCTATTACAAATCATTCCAAGGAAGTAACTTAGTAATTTCAACAAAATCGTTTTGGATTATAACCTCAATTGATCTACCATTTCAATATTTACAACAACAAAGAATAAGAAAAATTAAATGGTGCTCGCACATTCCCACTATTTTATGCTGATAGGCCTTGGCTAGGTGAAACAAAACCTTTATCGAATATGCTTTTTAATTTACACCCAAGATCCCCTGTATTAAGATGAGGATTGATTAAATTGGGGATAAGTTCAAATCCGTTAAGAATAAGGAGTTGTAGCTCTTCCAAACTTCCGTGCAGGAACGCAAACCGGATTCCTTTAATAAAACACCTTCCCCTGACTCTTTTCCAATTATTGAGCAGAATAGGTGAGTCCAATACTTTTAAAATGTCATTTAAGTCGATTCTGGGTCAGTCCCAGCCAAAAAAAATACTCACGAACGCAATCCAAAATGGTAGTGTCGCTCACTCCTACCTCTTTTATGGGCCAGATAGTGTTGGTAAAAAAAAATTAGCCATTGCCTTTACCAAGGCTCTAAATTGTAAGGGTGTCGATCCACTGGATGCCTGTGATGAATGCGAATCCTGCATGAAAATTGAGCGCAGAATTCATCCCGATTTTTTCTATATAGAGCCAATCAAAAGCACCCCAACATCTAGAGAAGCTGTCATAAAAGTAGAAGCTATTCGCGAACTACAAAATAAGTTGGCCTACATGCCATATGAAGGAAAGACAAAAGTTGTGGTGATTGATTCCGCAGAGCTGATGAACCTTCAGGCTATGAACTCCTTTTTAAAAACTCTGGAGGAGCCACCCTCTTCCACTATACTATTGCTAATATCGGCTAACCCCAACAGGTTATTGCCGACTCTGCTTTCGAGGTGTCAGGGAATTCAGTTTAACCGGCTTTCTTATCAAGATATAAAGAGTATCATTCAGTCTCAGCCTCAGGAAGAAGAGACTTTGACAGAATCAGAAATTGAGTTTCGTGTCTACCGTTCGCAGGGAAGCGTAGATATAGCACTGGCTGAAGACATAGAAAAAGTAGAACATTTGAGAAAACAATTACTAGAGGTTCTAGAAAAGGTGTCTTTCGACCGAATGGATATTATCTTTAACTTTGCGAAAGTATGGGCAAAGAACACAGAAGAAATTCAAACTGTATTGAATGAATTTTTAGGTCTGATTCGCGACTTGGCTCTTTATCGTTCCGGTTGTAGTCAATCAAATATTCAAAACAGGGATTTATCCCTTAGGATGATACCAATAGCAGAAGCGCAGAGCTTAAAAACTTGGATAGATCGATTCACTATAGTTCGTAATACTCAGATCGCGTTGTCGGGCAATGCTAATACTCAGTTGTTTATTGAAAACATGCTCATCGAATTTTGTGAGGCTGCATAAAACTTATGAATACCGCTGTTAAAGACAAACCTGAAAACCCTTCTGCCAAACAACCACCAAAGTTTGTTATCGGGGTGCGAGTTCTTAACCAGATTAAGTCGGAACTTTATAACCCAGGTGACTTTAAGCTAAAAGTCGGTATGACGGTAATGGTCAACACCCCTCAAGGTTTAAAAATGGGGGTGGTGGCCTCAAACAAAGTTCTTAATTTCCGAAAGGATAGTCAAGAGACGAGAGTGTTACGTATTGCCAATGACAACGATTTTCAAGTAGAAAATCGAAAGCATCAAGTAGAAGAAAAGGCCAGAACCATTTGTAGCGAAAAAATTGTAGAACTAAAACTACCAATGAACCTAAGCCGGGTAGTACATCAGCATCATATGAACAAAACAATTTTTTTCTTCACCGCCGAAGGCCGAGTAGATTTCCGCCAATTAATTCGTGACCTTGCTGCCAACCTCCGTCACCGTATTGAGATGAAACAGGTCGGTGTGCGTGACGAAGCTAAAATTATAGGTGGCTATGGGGTATGCGGCGAAACCCTTTGCTGTTCTAGTTGGCTCCCCGACTTTACCCCGGTAACCATAAAAATGGCTAAGAACCAAGGGATGGCTCTCAACCCAAGCAAAATTTCCGGAGTATGCGGAAGACTTATGTGTTGTCTTCAGTATGAACACGACAACTACAAAGCTCTCATCAAGAACCTTCCAAGAGCAAACAGCCATATTCAAACTCCAGATGGCCCTGGCCGTGTCCTTAAAAATGAAATACTGGAACAACGTGTCGTTGTACTACTAGAAGATACCAGTGTAATGACTTATGCTCTGGACGAGCTGCCAAAACCTCAAGGTTCTCAAGTTTCTAAAAATTTCAAAAAATCCTGAAGCGGAAAAAAATATTTCATGTCTCAAAAAAAATTTTATATCACTACTCCAATTTACTATGTGAACGATGTACCTCATATAGGGCATGCCTATACAACAATCGCATCAGATGTAGTAGCAAGATATAAACGCCTCGAGGGCTATGAAGTTTTTTTCCTGACTGGTACCGATGAGCACGGACAAAAAGTCCAGCAGGCCGCCACAGTTTTAGGTGTCAGCCCTCAGCAACATGTCGACAACCTACATCAGCGGTTCAAAGAACTATGGGCTCGGCTCAACATATCCAATAGCGACTTTATACGTACCACTGAGGAACGACATAAAAAGTTAGTTCGCGATATTCTTCAGGAACTTCACGCCAAAGATGAGATTTACCAAGCCAGCTATGAAGGCTGGTATTGTACACCTTGCGAACGGTTCTGGACCGAGAAGGATCTAGCCGAAGGTAACTGCCCAGAATGTCAAAGAAAAGTCGAAAAAATCAAAGAGCACAATTATTTTTTTCGTATGGGAAAATATCAGCAGTGGCTAGTGGATCGAATAAACAACGATCCACACTTTATTCTACCTGCTTCCCGAAGAAATGAAGTACTTGGTTTTCTCGAGAAACCACTTGAAGATTTATGTGTTTCGCGTCCAAAGTCTCGCCTTCCTTGGGGTATCCCACTTCCCTTCGATGAGAAATACGTTACCTATGTGTGGTTTGATGCTCTGATAAACTATATCTCTATTCACGGATCACTTGATGATGTCAAAGCATCGGGGTTCTGGCCTGCCGATCATAATATGGTAGGCAAAGATATTCTAACAACGCATGCGGTCTACTGGTCTACTATCCTGAAAGCAATTGGGCTGGAACCTCCAAAAAATATTTTTGCACATGGCTGGTGGACAGTAAACGGACAAAAGATGTCGAAGTCTTTGCAAAATGTTGTAGAGCCTAATAACTTGATCGACAAATTCGGGGTAGATGTCATCCGCTACTTCCTTCTACGCGAAGTCCCTTTTGGCCTTGATGGCGACTTCTCGCATAAGGCGCTTATAGGTAGACTCAATAGCGACTTGGCCAACAATCTGGGTAACCTGTTGAACCGAACAGTCAACATGATGAAAAAATATTGTGATGGTGTCATCCCTACCCCCGCTTCAGTAGGTCCAGAGGACTTGCCACTAACTGAAAAAGCGGCAGAAGTGATTGCTGAAGTGCGCAAACTATATAACGAGCTTTCATACAACAAAATCCTGCAAAAGATCTGGACATTGGTGGATGCTACCAATCAATATATCGACAAAACAGGGCCTTGGAATCTTGCAAAAACTAATGAAGGTAAAGAACGGTTAAAAACTGTAATGTACAACTCAGCAGAGTCGCTTCGCGTACTAGGGGTTTTGTTAAACCCCTATATGCCAGATAGCATGTCGTCCCTAATGAAACAATTAGGAGTTCAGTCATCCATCGAAGATCAAGGTATGGCATCGCTTGAGAATTGGGGTGGACTGAAATCAGGGAATCAAACGCAAAAAGCTAAACAATTATTTCCAAGGATTGAAGACAAACAGGTAGAAAAACTTCTCGCTGAACTTGACGTACCCAAAAACGAGAAAAAAGAAAGTAGTAATCAAATTACTATTGACGAATTTATGAAGGTGGAATTACGAACAGGAAAAATTCTCGAAGCCGAAAAAGTGAAAAAATCAAAAAAACTTATTCAACTTAAAGTAGATATCGGCACCGAAACTCGTCAGGTACTTGCGGGCATAGCTGAAAGTTATGAACCAGAAAACTTGATAGGGCGTACCGTGATTATTGTAGCAAATCTTAAACCTGCAAAATTGATGGGCATCGAATCCCAAGGAATGGTACTTGCCGCAAGTAAGGATGGAATAATCTCGCTTGCAGGGTTCGATCAAGAATGTGGACAAGGAATACAAGTACGATGATAATCGACACCCATGCACATATAGATGTTTCCAATTACGAGGAAGATCGAGACGCCGTGATTGAACGAGCCCGTGAAGCTGGGGTTCAATATATGTTAAATATCGGTTGCGATGTTGAAAGCAGCTATCGATCTGTGGAGCTTGCAGAGCAATTCGATTTTATTTATGCAACTGCTGGCATTCATCCGCATGATGTAAAATCTATAGATAATGACACGTACTCCCATCTTCGCCAATTACTTGCTCACCCTAAAGTCGTTGCTCTTGGAGAAATTGGCCTTGATTACTTTAAAAATTACTCTCCTAAGGATTTGCAGTGTACGCATTTTCGCAACCAGGTTCAGTTAGCTTGCGACATGAATAAACCCATTATCATCCACAGCAGAGATGCAAAAGAAGATATCATTTCAATTCTTTCGGAGTTTTATCCTAAAGACCCAACAGCACATTCGGGAATCTTTCATTGTTTTTCAGGAGANCANGAGTTNGCCGATGCCGCCTTAGANATGGGNTTCTANATTTCCTTTTCCGGTTCGGTAACNTTTAAAAAATCAGATGCNCTACGCGATGTTGCAAAAAATATTCCTGCCGATCGTTTATTTGCAGAAACTGACTGCCCTTACCTCACACCCGTGCCACATCGTGGCAAACGTAACGAACCAGCATATGTAAACTTTACGGCTGAAAAACTAGCAGAAATTCGTGGATTAAAAATTGAAGATGTAGAACGTACTATGGCTCTTAATTTTTTTGAATTNTTTGGAATTGGTGAACAAGCAAAAACAGGAGTTGTATCTTACAAAATTCGCAATTCACTTTATCTCAATCTAACACAACGTTGCACTGCCGATTGTGTGTTCTGTACNCGACTTACAAAGCCAGTAGTTCAAGGTTACAATTTAAAACTGGACCGAGAACCAACAGCAAAAGAAGTTTGGGAATCCATCGATGATCCAAAAAACTATGATGAAATAGTTTTTTGTGGATTTGGAGAACCCACTCTCAGACTAGATGTCATAAAAGAGGTGGCTAAAAAAATTAAAGATTTTGGTGGACGCGTGAGACTAAATACCAATGGTCACGGAAACGTTATCAATAAACGCAATATCTTACCTGAATTGTCAGGCCTTATTGATGAAGTTTCTGTAAGCCTCAATGCTGATTCGTCGGAAGCCTACGATGAGATTTGCCAACCCTTACCTATGTTTCGAAATGGTATATACGAAAAAATAAAAGAATTTATTGAAGAAGCAAAAAAGTATATCCCCGAGGTACAAGCATCCATTGTCACNCATCAACGCGGAGTTGATGAAACACGATGCAAGGAAATAGCAGACAAAGACTTTGGGGTGAAATACCGCGCGCGTAGATACAACATAGTAGGTTAGCCTTACAATGAGGCCAGGAAAGAAAAGGNGTTATTACGAACGTGATAACAGAAGAGAGTACGGAAGTAGAGAAACCATTTAAATGGATTCTGCAATGAATGAAGAAGTGAATTACGTCAATCAAGAAAGNCCAGACAACTCGCAAGAAAATAGGAAGCCNATTGTAAAGAAGGGTCTGGGGTGGATATCTCTAGGCGCAGGCTTAGCAGGGTTAAGCGTCATGCTTGGTGCTTTTGGCGCTCATTCTTTAAAGGCGCGGTTGACTGAAAAAAAACTTGCCACATTTCACACCGCCACAGACTATCTTGGCTACCATGCATTTAGCTTGATGATCGTTGGTCTTCTTATTTTTCTGATTGGTGGGGAGATGGGGAGTAAATTAAAACGCTCTGCTATTTGGATTAATGTTGGGATCCTTTTTTTCTGCGGTAGTCTTTATGGGTTGGTTTTTGATGGCCCACGTTTTTTAGGCCCAATCACTCCCTTGGGTGGACTCTGCTTTATGATTGGTTGGTTTTCAATGGCTCTCACTTTATTAAAANCCAAAAAAGAATAAAAAATAGGTCCTGGATTTCTCCAGAACCTATTTTATATTTCGCTAAGTTTTATGGGAGATTCGGTAANATAACTTTTATAGGTTCACCATCGAGAGCTTTTAAAAATTCTACCAAAGCCTTTTTCTCTTGTGCGTTCAACCCAAGAGGCGTGATAAAAGGACTCAAGTTTTCTTTCACATCCCCTCCCCTATCATAAAAAGCAACCACGTCTTCCAAGCTAGCTTCTGTACCATTATGCATGTAGGGTGCAGATTGACTGATACTGCGGAGACCTGGTGTTTTAAAGGCACCTTTATCAAAATCTACCTTAGTTTCATTATACCGGCCCAGATCTATCTTCAAGGGACCCTCAGCTTTGACCCCAATATTATGGAATCCACTATCTGTAAAAACTGGACCGTTGTGACAAATNGAGCATTTGGCTTTCCCAAAAAACAGATTCATACCGTTTACTGCCGATGCAGACATAGCTGATTTNTTACCCGCCCAATATTTATCATAAGGAGAGTTTTTGGAAACAACCGATCTTTCAAAGGTAGCAATCGCCTTAGCAATATTACTCATAGTGATTGAACTCTTACCAAAAACCTCATCAAAGAGGCTAACATATCCAGGAAGAGCCTCTAGTTCTTTAATCAACGACTCATAATCCTGATTCATTTCTCCGGCTGCACCAATAGGACCTGTTGCCTGATCTTCCAAAGATTTTTTACGCCCGTCCCACATTTGNAGAGCAAAGAAGCCACTATTGATTACAGTTGGGGAATGACGTCCTAATTCTTTCTGACCATTCCCAATGGTGCGTGGTAAGCCATCGCTCCAACCTAACGCCGGGTTATGACAAGTAGCGCAACTTATCCAGTTACTTCCCGAAAGCCGAGGGTCAAAATAAAGCATTTTGCCAAGTTCTTCCTTGGCTTTAGACCATTTATTATCAGAAGGATAATTCATAGCCGGAACGGGCTCGTAGACTGAATCCTCAGCAAAGACTTGAGTTGGCAAGAAACCAACAACAAATAAAAACGTTATACCCAAAAAGTGTTTGACGTTAAATTTCATAGTAAAACCTCACTCTTTGTTCATTATTTCTTATATAGAAACCTTTTTTTAAAGGCTACTAATGGCAGTTNCCAAGACCTCGTTTTTCGAGATATTTTTGGTGGTAATCTTCCGCAATATAATATTCTGGTGCTTGACTAATTTCTGTAACAATAGCTGATCCAAAACGCCCTGATTGGTCTACATTTGCCTTAGACTCCTTGGCAGCTATTTCTTGCTCAGCTGAATGAAAAAAAATCACAGAGCGGTATTGAGTCCCCATATCCGGTCCCTGCCGATTTAATGTTGTTGGGTCNTGACAGTCCCACAACGCATCAAGAAGTGACTCATAAGAAACGACGGAAGGATCAAACNCAATCCTAACCACTTCGGCGTGCATAGTCCGACCAGTACAAACATCTTCATAATTAGGATNATGTGTNGTACCACCGGTATAACCAACAGAAGTAGATATAACACCCTGGATTTTTTGGAATGTTAATTCCACTCCCCAGAAACATCCTGCACCAAAAGTAGCAATGGTCATATCATTCTCCTAACTACGGCTGGTAATTTCTATTAGATGATACCCAAATGAAGTCTGAACAGGTCCATGAACTGCACCTACTTCTTCATTAAAAACAACCGTGTCAAATTCTGGAACCATCTGACCCGGACCGAAGGACCCTAGGCTACCACCCTCTTTTCCTGAAGGACATTCAGAGTGTTCTTTAGCCAGATCACCAAAATCTGCACCACCCTCAATTTTTTTTTTCAAATCTTCGCAGGCCTCTTTGGATTTTACCAAAATGTGCCGAGCTGTTGCTTGAGTCATAAAAAACCCTTTCTATTTTTTGTTATAAATTCTGTAATAATAGCTCAAAAGAATCAGAGCCATTAATGCTAAAACAGTAAAATGCGGCATGTACTTCATGGAATACCAAACAGGAGAGAAGCGCACTGTGCCATTAATCTCACTCGAATAATGCTTAAGCATCTCTCCATATTCTATCATCAAGCGAACAGGAAAACGATCCCGCTCTATATTTTCCCGTCTAAAAACTCGGATTTGAAAGTTCTTTGCTTCACCTCCACGCATGGTAAAACCCATCACTCCAGAAAAATTTTTTGCTGCTAGCCCAGGAGGTAGTAACAGCATCATTCTTATATTTTTAAGAGATTCCGAACGATTCTTAAGAAACACATTCAAGATAGAGGAATCTAAGTCGGTCACAGATGCCAGTTTTCCTTCCACTTTAGAGATCAAAGGCTCTTTAAAAAAAAATGAATCTGTGAACAGAACCGATTTTTTGGTACCACCATTTGGGTGCAGCCAAAACTCTACCATCGCAGTTAGAGGATAGCGTCCTACTCGCCTGACTGGGGGATGCTTGTCATTTTCGAGAGTGATGCTCTGACCAGGATCCAGACGCATGATTTTCGACATCATAGACATCGAGTGGTGGAAATGAAACATAGGACGAATATGATAAATCGAACGTGAACCTGAATTTTTTAAGGTTAATAAAAGGTTAACATTGCCAGTATCATCAACTTCGTTCTGAATCAAGACATCAAGTGGCTTTGCCCAAGCCGGTCTCTCAACTGTTACCATCGTGAAAACAGCAAAAAGAATTATAAAAAATTTTAGATGTGAGAACATAAGTATATTTTAACATTGTAAATAAGCAATATAAACTCGGACTTAGCTTGTAAAAGTTGTTATCATTATTACAGGCATCCAAAAATATCAGGAGAACCGTTATGGATTTTCTAATGACCCCACTAATATTGCTCGCCATACTGGTTTTCAGTATGTTTAAAGTTTTGCGTGAATATGAAAGAGGAGTTATTTTTCTTTTCGGTAGATTCTGGAAAGTCAAAGGTCCTGGAATCATCGTCGTTGTACCCGGTATCCAAAAAATGGTCAAGGTCAGCCTTCGTACTGTCGTGATGGATGTCCCTCCCCAGGACATCATCACCAAGGATAATGTGACAGTAAAAGTCAACGCAGTACTTTATTTCCGTGTTATCGATTCTAAAAAGGCTATTATTGAAGTAGAAGACTATCTCTACGCAACCTCTCAACTTTCACAAACTACTTTGCGGAGTGTTTTGGGGCAGAGCACCCTAGATGACCTTCTCTCTAACCGTGAAGAGATAAACGCTCATTTACAAAAAGTGATTGACGAACAGACCGAACCATGGGGAGTCAAGGTTGCCAATGTAGAAGTCAAAAATGTTGACCTACCGCAGGAGATGCAACGTGCACTTGCTAAGCAGGCTGAAGCAGAACGTGAGAGACGAGCTAAGGTCATCAATGCTCAGGGAGAGTTTGAAGCAGCCCAGAAGACCTGCGATGCAGCAGATTTGATTGGAGCACACCCACCAGCATTACAACTTCGCTTTTTTCAAACTCTTCTCGATCTTTCAAGCGGTGACGGTACACATACTTACATACCTATCCCTTTTGACCTGTTCGATTCGTTAAGAGGTAAAGACAAAGGTAGTTAAAAGAAAAGATCTCAAAGAATAACATCCTTGTAAAGAATGTAACTTAACTCTTATTGGTATTAATAACTTTATCAATTTTTACTTCGGGGCCACAGAATTGAATGCAGGACAAACTATAAAACACAATAATTATTAAGTTTAAATCTTTTCATTAATTGAGATTCAAAGTGCTACCGTATTAAAATATATTGATAATGAAATATTAATAGTGATCTATGGAATCAAATTCAAAAATTCATCACTTTCTTAACAGGGTTCAGGCTAAATGGAACCGGGTACTATTCATTCAGATTACCTTCACAGTTTTAATCGTTTTAGCCGGGAGCGCTTTAGTATTCGGTAGCTTTTCTTATTTTCAGTCTCCTTTATTAAGCTATGGATGGTCAGTCTTCATCATAATTTTATTGGGCTGCTATATTCACTCATCCGCCGATTTTTCCGGAATAGATCGAGAAAAAGCCGCACTTCTAACAGAAGCGAAATATCCAGAATTAAATAACTCTCTGATCAATGCCATACAACTAGAATTTTATTTAACGAATCAACAATCAGTACCCTTTTCCCTGTCTCTTATTCGTGAACAACTTGAACGTACACAAACTAAAATTCAAAAGCTAAATCCAGACTCTGTGGTTAGCGGTCAAAAATTTATTCCCCTACGCAATCTATTTCTCGTGACATTTCTTTTGCTAATTGCGTTTACCACTCTTTTGCCTGATTTCTGGAAATCGTTATCTTCAAATCGACAGGAATTGACTCAGGCAACCCAAAGCAAAGATCAAGAAGACGCTAAACCTATAAAAAAAAAGGCATTGTATAAAATTGAAAACCTGTCTCTAAACCTGGAGTTTCCCGCATACACAAATTTAAACAGGCAAACGCTTAAAGAGGGATCTCTCAAGGCGTTACCAGGAACTGAAGTGCAAATTACTGGCAATAGCAATCTGCCCTTAGAAAAAGCAGAACTGGTGATGAACAATCGGGATAATTTCACAATGCTTCTAAGCGACTCAAAAAACCTAAAAGGTTCTTTCATGGTTGGCGAAAAAGGCTATTACCAGTTCAAAGTTAAATCTCATCAGGAAGAAAAAGTTCTACTCCCAAAAAAATATTCAATCGAGCTGTTACAGGATAAATCTCCACAAGTAATTTTGTTTCCAACCAATCCTAAGCCGGTTTACTATGCAACCGGTAGCGTACAAATGTTTTATGAAGCCCATGATGATTTTGGAATCCGTCAAATCAACCTAGTCGCTCACGTCAACGGCAACACCTTAACGAAAAGCATGAAACAGTTTAAACAGCCGGAAAAAGATGCAACGGGTAATTTCACATGGAGTCTTTCCCTTGAGAGCCTTCAGCCCGGAGATAAGGTAGAGTATTTTTTAGAGATCAAGGATAACGATAACGTGACTGGCCCCAATACCGGTCAGTCGGAAATTTTCACTTTCAATATTTTTGACACCAGGAAAGAGCAGGAAAACCTCGTACACCTTCAAGAAGAATTATCGGAAAAGATGGTTGCCTTACTGGCAGATGGGCTTGTTGAAGGAGAAGTTCTTAAAACTACTACCAAAGATCAACTTTATGGAAAGAAACTCCTAGCCTCACATATTGATGCATTAATAGATATTATCGGACTTGCCCAGGTTATTGAAGAACATGCCAAGAGCTTTGATAATTTTCCCCAACCTTATCTTACTCTTTTAAGTAGTATCATAAATGGCTTGAGCACAATTCGTGAAGACCAGATTGATGCAATCAATAAAATACAAAGTACGATATTAAAACCCACGCCAGTTAGCTTCAGTATAGATAATACCATTGCAACCCTGAATACCAGAATGGTCAATCACCTGGAACAGGATATTCTTTATCTCATTAAAATGACAAATCGTCAAAAAATGGATCAGGTTATGAGTCTTGAGAATCAATTATCTCAATTAACCCAAAGTCTACAAGAGGAGTTTGAAAATATCCGCAATAAAAAGTCTCCTTTGACTTCCAACCAGGTCGTCTCAAAACTTAATGAGATTCAACAAACCCTTCAAAAAATGATGGACAAACTCTCCCAACAAAATCAGTCAACACCTGATGAGTTCCTAAACGCCAAGGCATATAAAAGTATGGACATGGAGGAAACTCTTGCTTCGATTGAAAAAATTAAGGACCTAGCAAGTCAAGGAAAAATGAAGGAGGCTCTGGAGCAACTTAAAAAGGTCGCAGAAGACTTGAGAGATCTTGCTAATCAGTTGGACCAAGCAAAATCGTCTATGGATTCTTTAGTAGATAACCAGGTTATGGAACAAATTAATGAATCCGCGGTGAAACTTGAATCTCTAGAGAAAAACCAAAAAGAAGTCATCAAAAATACTGCAGAAATCAATCAGAAACTTCGCGCTAATCAGGCTAAGCAATTTGACTCATTAATCAAGAGTTTCTTTGCTGAATTAAAAAAAGATGTTATTACCATCCAAAACCTACTAGATAAGGATTCTAAATACTTAGGCGAACATAAAGCAATGATAAAAATGCGGAAATTGATGCTGGAGGAAACAAAAATTAGACAGAAAATAAAATCTTTGAGTCAAAAAACCATCGACTCCAGTCTCAATAATGACTTAGGAGATAACTTTAATTCTCTGAATCAAGCTCGCAAACAGTTATCAAAATCCGTCACAGAGCAGGACAACCTTCGAACCAGAGGCTTTCAGGAGTTTGAGAAAAATCTTCCTCAGATTAAGAAACGTTACGACACTTTGAAAGAGTTAACTGATCTTAACGAACTAAACGAGTTTAATGTGCTTTTCAAAAATACGTATCCTGAAATATTCCGCTGGCAAGGAAACATGCGAAGTACCCGTAATCAAAGAGAGGATATTAGTCAAAGATTGACACAAGACCTGAAAGAAGTCGCTCGATTAAATGCAGAGATTTCTAAAAAATTAGGTTCTTTGAAACGCTCAATTGAAAAAAACAGCGAATCACTACTTACTGATAAGGAAAAAACACAACTAGGTCAACTAGCCAAACAAGAACAGGAAATGAGCTTACAAGCAGAAAAGATGAAAAAATTATTCAATAAGATGAATCAAGAAAATCCTATGCTCCCGCCAACTCTATCCCAAAAAATGGAAGATACACAAAGGAACCTTGAAAATGCCCAGAACCGCTTACAAAACCAACAGGTTCAAAGAGGAATTAATTCGGAAAATAGAGCTTTAAGGACAATTCAAGAGACTCGTAAGCAATTAAATGAAATCAAAAACTCCGGGACCCAAATGTCCGACCAAGGCAAACAGGAAACCCCGCTCAGGCTTGGCACAGGAAGCAGAAGAGACTCTAGGCGTGGTGGTTCTGTCCGTATGCAAAAAGAAAAAGTACTCCTGCCATCTGAAGATCAATACAAGGTCCCTAGCGCTTTCCGTGAAGACATACTAGACGCCATGAAGAAACAAACACCAAAAAATTATGAGCGCTTGGTTAACGAGTATTACAAGGAATTGGTTCAGTGAAAACTATTCTTAAAATTCTATTATTAGTTACCCTGTTCGTTTTTGGATCAGAAAAATGTTTTGCATCGCTCACGATTTCTGATGCTGTCAATAATGGGTATCAGCTTGTTCAAGATTGGGATATAGCATCAGCTGAAAAAATCTCAGAACATCTTTTAAAAAAATATCCAAAATCTGGCGACGCTCATTTTCTTCAGGCTCGTATAGAGTTCATGAAAGGAAATTATGAGCGATCATGGAAAATGCTTCTTAGGGTCGGAGATAATTTCAAGGAGATCAAAGACTTCAAAAGACGTGTCGACGCCACTCGCAGAGCTTCCAATAAGTTCATTTCGAGAGAAACCGAACATTTTATCTTTCGTTTTGAAGAAGGACCTGATGAAATTCTTATCCATTATGCGGAGGAAGTTCTGGAGAAATCTTATCGAGTTCTAGGTGAAATTTTAAATTACTACCCAAAAGAAAAAGTCTTGGTGGAGATCTATCCTGATCAAAAACCATTTGCGCAAATTTCTCCATTGACCCTTAAAGATATTCGCACTTCAGGGACAGTGGCACTATGCAAATATAATCGTATTATGTTGATATCTCCGGGCTCACTAGTTCGCGGATTTAACTGGATGGATACCCTTAGTCATGAATATGTTCATTACATCTTAACCAAAAAAAGTCATAACCACCTGCCACTTTGGATGCATGAAGGTCTTGCAAAATATCTTGAGACTCATTGGCGAGAAGACAAGCAATATCTTTCTCCCATTATGGAAACAGTGCTTTCTAATGCATTAAAAAATGACTATAGGGTGCCATTAGAATCGATGATGCCTTCTCTTGCAAAACTAAAAACAGCCGAAGACGTTCAGTTGGCATACGCTGAAGTATCTTCTATGATGGAATACCTTACAGACCTTAAAGGACTAAATATTTTTTCTCAGATATTGCAAGACCTTGCTTACGGGGCTGAGTTCAAAGATACCTTTATAAAGCATGTGGGTTATGATTTAACCCAATTTCAAAATAACTGGGAAAGTTGGGTGAAAAATTTAGAACTGAAAAACATCCTCGGAATTAAAACCTTAACAACAGAATTTAAAAACAGAAAAGGATCCGAAAATAAAGAGCATATAGCATTGGAGTCTCGAAGGACAAGAGACTTGACCTATCTAGGAGACATCCTAAAATCCAGAGACCATTTTAAAGCCGCTATTATTGAATATCAAAAAGCTCTGAGTGAAGCACCTTCTCATTCTCCAATATTATTCAATAAGCTTGCACGGACTTACCTACAAATCCAAAAGTATAATGAAGCAGAAAATCTCTTGAAGGAAAGTCTGGCTTTTTTCCCAGATTTTCACACCAGCCTTGCTAATATGGGAGAAGTTTATTTCTCTAATGAAAATTATAAAACTGCAAAGGTTTATTTTGAAAAAGCAATACGCATCAACCCTTTTAACCCGATCTTGCACATGCGGCTAATCTATGTCTACACTAAGCTGGGGTTGACCAAGGAAAAGGAATTGCAAGCACAACAGTTCAGCTATATAGATTGATTAGGGAGATTACCATGAAAGACTTGGAGCTGGCGCAGGAACTATTAAAATCAAAGAATGAAGTAGTTCAAGAAATCCGTAAAATTATTGTAGGTCAAGACAAGGTGATTGAGGATCTTTTGGTCGCTTTATTCTGCAAGGGTCACTGCCTTTTTGTCGGCGTACCCGGTTTGGCAAAAACTCTATTAGTGAGCACTCTGTCGCAGGTTCTCAACCTAGACTTTAGTCGTATCCAATTCACTCCCGACTTGATGCCCTCTGACATAACTGGAACTGATATTCTGCACGATGACCCGATAACTGGAAAGAGAGCATTTCAGTTTATAAAAGGGCCGGTTTTTTCCAATATAATTTTAGCGGATGAAATCAATCGAACTCCGCCTAAAACTCAAGCGGCCTTGCTCCAGGCCATGCAGGAAAAAAAGGTTACGGTTGGAGGAAATACCTATAGTCTCGACCAACCATTTTTAGTCTTTGCCACACAAAACCCTATCGAGCATGAAGGAACCTATCCCCTTCCAGAAGCTCAACTCGACCGCTTTATGTTTATCATTAACGTTTCTTACCCCACAAAAGAAGAGGAAATTGATATTGCTCTTGCCACCACTTCTGGGCGTTTTTCAGACTTAAAGTCAGTCCTCAACGCCAAACAGGTCATCGAATTTCAGGAACTGGTTCCGCAAGTTCCAGTATCGAAGCATGTTGCCAAGTATGCTGTAGAACTGGTCCAGAGCACCCGGCCTAACCAAAATGGAAACACACCAGAATTTGTAAAAGAATGGATAGACTGGGGAGCGGGACCACGAGCCTCACAATATTTGATTCTGGGTGCAAAGGCTAAAGCTCTTCTGGATAACAGAGTTGCCGCCACGATTGAAGATGTCCAAGCAGTTTGTCGTCAGGTTCTCGAACACCGCATCATTCTTAACTTTAAAGCCGAAGCGGAAAACATTAAAGCAACTGATATGATTGAGAAACTTCTTAAAACAGTTAAAACCTGATACAATGTAAAACAAATTTAAATATGGAAAAATTAAATCTGATTTGCGGTTTTCCAGTCCACTTGAAGCTCAAGGTTTTTCCCTGATCTACTTTGGTACTTCACAAAACCGTATTTTTCGCCAAATAGATATAAGTCTCTAGTAATTTCAACATCCTGTCGACAATACTGGATGATTTTATTTATTTTTCCTTCCTTGTACCATTTTAGAGAAACCAACCCATCTGCAGATTTTTTAGCATTGAGAGTGTGTTGCGCTAGATGATTAAGGCTTAGCCTAAACCCAAGATTTTTTTTCACATCAACCAGCATGTCAAAGGTATTGATTTCATGTAAGTCAAAATCAGAATACGGCTGAAGAACTGTATAGTCGAATCCGACGATATTGAACCCTACTGCGAGATCAGCTGTACGCAATTTTTCTACCAATTGAGATGCGTCTTTTTCTTCATAGGTAAAAAACTCCTGGTCTAAACTGTCCCAGACTACTCCGACAGCCAAACCCATTTTATGGATATTATCCCATCCCCCAACATCCTCAGCGCTCTTCTGGGTTTCCAAGTCAAAATATTGAACCCGAGGAACATCTATCTTCTTTGCAACATTATTTTTTACTACCTTACTTTCTGTTTCTCCGAAAAGCCCGAGCTGTTCTGACATATTCCTACCCATTTATGAACGATAATTATCGTCAATTTAACATCCTCACCATCCAAATCAACGCTTTTTAACAACTCTATATGTTTAAAAGATTTAAGGGTAGTTTAATCAGTTTCTTATGTAAACATATCAAGCTTGTAACAGACTCTAACTTTAACTTTAAAATGATTAAAGTTTCGTTTTTTTCAAACCGATAAAACAGGAGATAGAACCCGTTTATGCACCTGAAGGTTACTAAGTAAGAAAGGTCGTTAAGTGGCTCAAACAATTCTGGGAATCAACTCCAATCTCGACACCGGAGGCATTCTCGATAACCTTATTCAACTGCAACGTTCTCCAATCGATATTGTTGAGTCCAAACGGGCGTTAGAAGATGCTAAACTTTTAAGCTTTCAGGACCTTAGAGATCGACTCCAAACCTTCAAAGGTGTAGTTAACTCTCTCAATACGGAAGCACGTTTTTTATCTACCAAAGGGGAGTTTTCCAATAATAGCGCCACCGATACAAACTCAGTCCTCAGTTTATCCACTAACAGCCAAGCCTCATCGGGAACATTTTCTTTAACTGTTCATAATCTTGCTAGAGAGTCAAAGCTAGTCTCAGCTGGTTTTCCGTCTACCAGTGGGGCAGTTACTCAAGGAGTAATGACTTTAGTTGCAGGAACGTCCTCTTCTACAATTACTATAGACTCAACAAATAACACTGTAGATGGACTAAGGCTTGCTATTAACAATTCTGGGTTGAATATTAAGGCATCATTTCTTAACGATGGAAGTAGCAGCAACCCTCTTCGCCTTGTGTTATCAGGGTCAAAAACGGGTACAGATAATGCTATATCGATTAAACCTACTACTACAACTAGTTATCTCTTTGGTGCAGGAATCAGTAAATCAACTACATCAGATAATATTGTTGACTTTACAGTAACTCAGTCAGCTCAGAACGCCAATTTCTTAATAGACGGTATTACCGTAAGTAAATCCGGTAATGTAGTCTCCGATGTCATAGATGGCACCACACTAACTCTTGAGTCTGCAGGTTCTGGAACAATTAGCCTAAGTTCCGATACAAACACGATGAAAGACAAAGTCCAAGGCTATATAGATGGATACAACGAGTTGACATCACACTTAAATTCAGAGTTAGCTTTGGATACTGAAACTGGAGAAACTGGGCTTTTATTTGCCAATTTTACTATCCAAAACCTACAACAGAAACTGCGTGAAACCATCAGTAACCAGATATTAGGAGTGACGGGGGACTTCAGTTATCTATCGCAGATCGGAATTCGTACAATAAGTGATGGAACTCTGACCATCGATGATGGGGATTTTACTGATGCTCTGACAGCAAATGCCAGCAACGTCAGCCAACTATTCTCTAGTAGTAGTTCTACTTCAAGTTCGGCTGTGACCTTCATTGGATTCACCAATAACACCCAGGCAGGCGGCTACCAGATACGAGTTCAGAATGGAGTTCCTCAGATAGCTGCATCAGGTTCCAGCACATTTATAGATGCTGTGGGAAGTGGGAACTATTACTCCGGAGCAAAGGGAACTAATGCCGAAGGACTGAACTTTAGAATATCATCTCTTAGCAATGGCAACTACGGGAAAATAACTTTAAACATTGGCGTAGCACAAATCACTAACCGCATACTGGCAAACCTAACCGATGCCTCTCTAAATGGTCCCTTAGAAGCAGAAATTGATACTGCAACACAAACCATTTCTGATTTTGATGAAACAATAGTTCAAATGGAAGAACGGGTTGTATTATTTGAAGAAAGCCTGAAGTCACGATTTACTAACCTTGAAATTATTCTAGGACGATTAAATAATCAGAGAGATTCCTTTGACCAATCAATCGATGGAATCAAAAAATTATTCAGTAGCTAAAAAAAAATTAACACTGACCAAACCGAGGAATGAAATAGAATGGGACCATCACAATATCACAATCAATACCGCAAAAACGCAATCTCCACCTCAAGTCAGGGGCGTCTCATAATTATGATGTATGAAGGGGCTATCAAATTTGCGACTATGGCAATAAAAAGTATTGATGAGGGAGATATTGCCGGACAAGGTAAATATATAAGTAAAACTCATGATATCATTAGCGAACTTTCTTTGGCTTTAGATATAGAAAAAGGAGGCGAGGTTGCTCTACGCTTAGAGTCTTTGTATCAATATACGCTCAGCCAATTGACAATAGCGAACATCAAGTCCGACAGAAAAACTCTTGAGAACATCATTAAAATACTAAGCCCGCTTAACAATGCGTGGGAACAACTATTTCATGCCTCTACCAAAACTGAGGAAGGTGTCCAAGAGTCACCAAGAAAAATCACATCAAAATGTTAAAAAGCTTCAACTCTATTGACGCAATACTCCGGTATACCTGACAACTCAAATATAAAAAACAAGCTTAACAAGTTGGCAACCGGTAACATGGTGACGATAAAACCTCATTTTATAGAGATACAAAAATTTCTTAAAACTTCCCTGATTCCATTTCTTAAAACAAGCTTCAAGTTGGCGCAATTATCAAAGACCACAACTCGAGTAAACCTGATCAATTTAACGATATAATTGTTCAACAGGTTTTTCACTTCCTTTTTTATTACAATTCTTATTTAGACATCTAACGTTGTGCTGAGTAAAAAGTAGATGGAAGTTGATTGACAACATCCCTCACATCAGAACAGATTCAAGAGGTAAATAGACATTTAAGTTGATTCAAATCTTTTCAGGAGACTAGGATTTTGTTTTGACAACCACCCTTTTCATATGATAAAAGTCGTGCTTAAATTTCCCCATAATATTTAATAAATTTCATGAAGATTCACGAGTATCAAGCCAAAGAGATTTTAAGAAAGTATAATGTAGCAGTCCCCAACGGGGTTTTGATTTCCAAAAAGTCAGAAGCTACTAAGGCTGCCAAAAAAGTTGGCACCGATGTTGTTGTTGTCAAAGCCCAAATTCATGCAGGTGGGCGAGGAAAAGGCGGTGGTGTCAAACTGGCAAAGAATCCAGCCGAAGCGGAGAGACATTCTTCCAATATTTTAGGCATGACACTCGTTACACCACAGACTGGCCCAGAAGGCAGGCTGGTTAAAAAAGTTTTGATAGAAGAAGGCATGTCTATAGCCAAAGAGTTATATATGGGCATTCTTGTCGACCGTGAAACTAGTCAGGTCCTTATCATGGCTAGCGAAGCCGGTGGAATGGAAATTGAGGAAGTTGCTGCCGATACACCTGAAAAAATCATTAAAGAAAAAGTTGATCCGGTGATCGGAGTTCAACCTTATCTGGCACGAAAAATAGCTTTCGCCTTAAATATTGAAGGTGCTGCATTAAAAGCTATCATACCTTTCATCATCAATCTCTATAACGCATTTATTAAAGAAGACTGTTCAATGCTGGAGATCAATCCTCTTGTCATCACCTCAGATAACAGAGTTTTAGCTTTAGATGCAAAAGTTGATATAGATGATAACGCCATGTTTCGCCATAAAGACACCCTAGAGTGTAGAGACTTAGATGAAGAAGATCCTCTGGAAGTAGAAGCCAGCAAATTCCACCTTAACTACATCAAGTTAGACGGAAATATTGGTTGTATGGTTAACGGAGCTGGTTTGGCAATGGCAACCATGGACATCATAAAATTATCTGGCGGTGAGCCAGCTAACTTTCTTGATGTAGGTGGAGGAGCTGATGAGGAGATGATTGAAAATGGTTTTCGTATTATTCTTTCTGACCCTTCAGTGAAAGGTATTTTTATTAATATCTTTGGTGGAATTCTGCGTTGCGATATTCTTGCACGGGGAGTTGTTGCGGCAACTAAAAAACTAAAAATAAAAATACCAGTTGTTGTTAGGATGGAAGGAACCAACATGGAAGAAGGTCATCAAATTCTTAAAGACTCTGGTCTGAATTTTGCCATAGGAAATGGCATGAAGGACGGAGCCCAAAAAGTGGTCAAAGCAATAAAATGAGCATACTTGTTGACGAAAACACCAGACTAATAACTCAAGGGATCACTGGGCGGGAAGGCATGTTCCATACAGAACAATCAATGAAGTATGGCACTACTGTAGTCGGTGGAGTAACACCTGGTAAAGGCGGACAAAAAGTTTTAGGAAACATACCGGTTTTCAATACAGTGCGAGACGCTGTTGTCAAAACAAAAGCTAACGCTAGCATGATATTTGTTCCTCCACCTTTTGCTTCTGACGCAATTTTGGAAGCAGCTGATGCTGGCATTGAATTGATCATATGTATAACTGAAGGAATCCCTGTCAGCGATATGGTAGATGTTTACAAATATTTAAAAGGGACCAACAGCAGACTTGTAGGACCCAACTGCCCGGGTGTCATTTCTCCTGGTAAGGCTAAAATCGGTATTATGCCGGCCCATATTCATAAAAAAGGCAATATTGGAATCATTTCCCGCAGCGGAACATTAACATACGAAACTGTTGGTCAATTGACTGCGCTAGGAATAGGACAATCAACTTGTGTGGGAATTGGTGGAGACCCTATTATAGGTACTCGTTTTATTGATGTATTAAAACTATTCCAAAGAGACCGAGGCACCAAAGCTATTTGCATGATCGGTGAAATAGGTGGTAGCGCCGAAGATGAGGCAGCTTACTATATTAAAAAAAATGTCACCAAACCAGTGATTGGATTCATTGCCGGGCAAACTGCACCTCCAGGAAGACGAATGGGGCATGCCGGTGCAATTATTTCAGGAGGTCAAGGAACTGCTGCAGAAAAAATGAAGGTAATGAAACGTTGCGGGATCAAAGTAGTGAAGAGCCCGGCTGACTTGGGTAAAACTTTGAAAAAAGCTCTTTAAAGTTCCTACTTAGAAGTTACGAGATTTGCTCCCCCTCCTCTTCTGAATCTTCATAAGACATGTAACCCAACCTACTTTGATAATCCAACTGATCAAAAGGTTTACCTTGGCGAAAGCTTGAAAAATGTAAATCTGCGTAAGCGGTTATGATAGCGTGAAGAGCCTCATGCTCTTCCATACCCTGACCTTTTAGCTTATTAAATGTCTCAACTACAAACTCCGGTTGCTCGGTTCTAATCTGACTGTCAACAATGGTATGCAAGACAGTGTGAACAAACGGACTGACAACCTGGCCATTGATTTCCTGAGGATAGGCTGCCATCTCACCCATAGACCAAATTTCTTCAAACTCAGGATGCAAATCCATCACATGTGATATTCTGCTATCAAGTTCCTCTAGATCCCGTCCTTGTTGTCGGTCGGAAGCAACTCTTAATATGCGGACTTGTGTTTCTTTATCAAAGTTCATAGTTTAATCATAAATAGGCTAATGATGATTGGTCAAATGTATCCTAAGAAATTTCCAGGATTACTGAGTCAGATGAGAAAGTTTCCAAATAGATTCAGCAAAAGCAGAAAGATCAAGGCGTTTCAGAAAAATGAGTGCGTCGCTCTTTTCCCGGTTCTCCATAAACCATAAAAACTCTTTTCCCTTGACGCATATGATATTTGGCCCAAGCAGGTGACTTGCCCTCATAGCTAGCGTTTTCATCCTCTCCCTCGGCCTTTAAGTAATCTGGGTAATCCAGACCTGCATCAAAAACCTCCAACAGGAGGCACTCAGTATTGAAACCTTTTCCCGTTAGTTCTATTTTGCTTAAAAAGGTCTCTATCTCTGAAGGATCATTTAATTCAATAGGTTGCATAGTCTAACTAGAAATCCGTTAATAAAAAGTTTATAAAATGGTTTAAAAAAATGAATAAAACAACCTAAGTACTTTGAGACACTCAGGTAATTAAGGTATATTAACCAAATAAGAGCATTGAACCAACTCGTTTATATAAAAAATTGTACATAAGAGATATAACATGATTATTCAAGATAATTTATTTTTAACTCGTGCTAATCCCAGCGGCCAAGGTGGGTTCCAGTTTTTATATAGAGTAAATGACTATGGACTCTCTGCTTTATCAGGTCCTCAAGAAGAAATTTCCATGATTCACTGGGAAGTAGAAATCATCAAGTTTACAGACTCAAAAACTGCAGGTTTTGAAACTTGCCATACTACGGAGCTGGCAAATAAAACCCTCAAGTTCTACACAGATAAATCCTTAAATGAGTTTATACAAAAAGCATTTCAGTACTTTGAAGAACTAAATTCCTTAGAAAAGATGTTGCCGGATGAAACCTAAAAAAGTATAGGTTCTAAAAACCAGAAAAAGCGCCTAAATAAGAGGCTTAAGCCTTGACAGGAGAGCAGTTTATTCTTAATATATGATTCTTTTTTATTAAGAGTCTAGTCGGATTTTTTGCTGGAAATACAACCTGAGCAAAACACACCTGATTAATTTATACTTTTTATAATTTTTACCAGAGTTTTTCAAAAATTCTGAGCACTGATATTTTGAAATAAAAGGAGTAAGATCATGGCAAATGTAAAGGGTAGTTCAGTCTGCAGAACCGCTGTAGATGAAGGAAAACCAGCTGATTGGATACCTGGTGGTGAAAAGCAAACAGTAGTTGACCCTATGAAAATGTTTCACGAACTTCCTCGTGAAAAACTATTCATTACAGGAAGTGAAGCGGCCAGGGAATCAATGAGGCGTGCAAACATTGATATTGCAATTGCCTATCCAATTACTCCACAAAGCGAGTCTATGCAACAAGCAGGGTATCTTTATGATGAAGGCTATATCAAAGAATATTATCGTGCAGAAGAAGAGATAGGAACCTTTTCTGCGATTTCCGGCGCTTCACGTGCGGGGGTGCGTTCTCTGACAGCTACTTCAGGACCTGGCCTTATGAGAGGAATGGAAGCAATCAGTTCTTGGCCAGGAGCAAGAACCCCGATCATTATGCTGAACATGTGTAGAGTCATCAATACTCCTTTGGCAATCCAGCCTGATAACATCGAAATGTCTTTCATGCTGAATACCGGCATACTTCTCCTACATGCGGAAAATCAGCAGGATTTTTATGATTACCCACTAGCAGCAATCTGTGCCTCTGAACAGGTTGACGTCACATTACCTGCAGTCGTTTCTGTTGATGGGTTTTTCTGCACACATGCACGCGGACCCGTAGAAATAACACCTGAGGAGTATAAATTACCACCTCGAGACGGCTGGCGTTCTGCAGTACCTGCTATGGATAACGAAAATCCGCCCGCACGAATTTCCCGGGATGCCCCAATTCAAAAAAGTAATTTTATCAGCTACCACATGCACTCCAGCTGGCAACAAGAAGTTTTTGCGGCTGTAGAACGGTCTGCTAAATATTTTCGTGATTATTTGGGTGGATTAGTTGAAGTTGTTAACCCTGGTGCTGAAGATTTTATTATCGCATCTGGTTGCGCTGTTTCCCAAGCCCGCGAAGCCATTCGGCAGGAAGGTGAGAATGGCCGAAAAGTTGGGTTAGTTAAAGTAAAAACTATTCGTCCTTTCCCAACAGAAGAAATTCTTGATGCTGTTAAAGGTGCAAAACGTATCCTAATTCCAGAATTCAATCAGGCTGGATGGTTGCACAAAGAAGTATGCTCGGTACTATATGGTCGTTGTAATGCAGTAATTAAAGACGGACCTCGAGTATTTGGCGGTATGACAATGCCAACTGAAATGATTCTGGAATGGCTGGAAGAATTTCGCAAAGAAGTTAAGTAATTTTTTTTATAGGTTTTATTGTAAAGCCTTTTAAATACAGGTATAATTTGGTAAGGCGCTAGATTTACTAGCTTTTTAAATTAAATTTAAACAACTACTTTATAAGGATAAAATCCTATGTCTCTTGAAACATTAAGGCCCACCCCGGCATTTAAAGACGTTTTGCCCATAGAATATAGTGATCTGGTAGAACATGGCCCTTATAACAACCGCGGTGGTGATGGAAGTAAACAAACTGTAAAAGTAACAGACATGGGGAAGTTTAAAGAAGTAATTGAAGAGCATCCCATGTGCGCAGGTTGTGCAATGACCTTATTCATTCGCCTCACATATATTGGAATGCCTAATCCAGAGCACACTATTGTAGTTGGTACTGCTGGCTGTGGCCGCTTGGCTATTTCCCAAGCTTCCGTTCCTTTTATTTATGGCAACTATGGCGATACGAACGCTGTGGCCTCAGGTCTAAAACGCGGCCTAGAAGTACGTTACCCAAATCAGAAAAAAGACGTTGTTGTCATGGCAGGTGATGGTGGGTTGATCGATATCGGCTTTCAAGGATTGATGCACAGCTGGTTCCGTAAAGAAAAATTCACAACCATCATGCTCGATAATGAAGTTTATGGAAATACGGGTGGCCAAGAAAGCGGTATGACGAATCATGGTAAAGTTCTTAAGATGGCACCGCGTGGAAAATTTGGTGATAAAGTCGACGCTTTGGGTCTCGCTAAGGTAGCAGGCGTAGATTATATTGCTCGCCTAGCTCCAACGAACCCAGCTCGGGTAGCTAGAACTGTTCGCCGCGCCATCATGGTTGCACGAGAAGTTGGTCATAGTTATATTCAGGCTTACACCTCTTGTAATATTGAGTATTCTATTCCTACTCCAGATGTTATGAAAGATGCCTTCGAAATTGAGAAAGAACGTTATGGTTTTGAAGAGATTATTTCACCGGCAGCAAAAGCATATCTGGATGAAGTAGAGAAAAAACCAAAAAAGAAAAAATCAGACTGATAAAGTTAGGAGAAAATAAAAAATGTCAGAAGTTAAGCGTTATAACATTCGTATGGCTGGTATTGGTGGTCAGGGCGTTGTCACAGCATCCCACATTGTGAGTAACGGAGTAGTCATCTCCGGTGGTTTTAGCTCCCTAGTTCCTTTTTTCGGTTCTGAAAAACGTAATGCTCCCGTGGAAAGTTATGTTCGCATTTCGAATGCAACGATTTATGAGATTGGTGAGATCATTTTCCCTAACGTTCTTATGATTTTTCATCCTTCAGTAATCACTCTTGGTAAGTCATACACCATGCCTTTTTACACAGGCTTGAAGCAAAATGGAATTATTCTCATTAATAGTAAGAAACCAATCCCTTTTACGCGAGATGAACAAAGAGAATTAGAAGAAAAGGAAGCACGAATTTACTATCTACCTGCTACTGAAATGGCGAATGATCTGGCTAAGACTGATCTAGCTACCAATATGGGAATGTGTGGTGCTATTTCTGGTATCTTTGGTCTGCCCGATGCTGAATCATTAGCCGCATCAGTAAAAGATCGATTCATCGGAAAAGGCATCGTAGTGTCTGGTGGTACAGCAGCTTTGGATAGTGCCATTGAAAAGAAGTTTGCCAAGAAACAAAAGTTGTTGGAAGCTAATCAAAAGGTTCTTGATGCGTCAATCCAATATGCTATTGATCAAGGCTGGTCTGAAGTTGAAAAACCTGCTAAAGCCACCGCTTAACGTTAAAGACTGGAGAGAAAATGTACTACATTGCTGAAG
>PAJA01000027.1 GCA_002705185.1 Nitrospina sp.
GTTTGCAAAATCCACAATAGCAAAGAGTTATTCAGGAGAGCACTTTCCTGGAGGAGAGGCGCTAGTTTCCCGAATGATTTACGATATAGTTGGAAAGCGAAAATTACAAAATGACGTTTCTGCGGATAGAATAATCATTACTGAGCATGCTGGGGATGGCAAGTTTAAAGAGGTTACTTTTCTTAAAAAAGCATGGGAGAAGGCGAAAGCAAAATCGGTATCTACTGAGAATGGACAAAATCAGGCAGACTATGGTCTTGAGTTGAAGTTCTCAGAAAAAAAAGCCGGATCTTCAATTCAGCCTCATGTGGCGTTAAGAATTCTTCCGAAAACAGAAATCGCACTTCTTTCAAGAACAAGCAAATACGATGAGACCCCTAAGCGTATTTTTATTGCTAGTGACAAGGACATGAAAAAGGTTCGCAAAGCACTAGTTGTGCGAGAAATTCTCAAATTAAATAGAAACCCACATATTGATGGATCTCTTAATGAATTCCATACTGGCACGAAGTTAGTATTGCCAGTTATTGAAAAGACACGTCACTTTCTTTTAGACTTGGATGTTGCGACGGCTTATCATCAAAGTAAATATTATTACCCAATACTTGAAAAATCCTTGCATCAATCCTTTCGTAGTATTGAAAAAGAAATTGAAAATGATAATAGTAGCAGGCAGCAATAAAAATCTATATAGTACTTCCCACCTTCCAAGCAGTAGTTAAAGATAAAAAATTACCAAAACGCCCTAAAGTTAAATAGAGTTAATAACGAAAAGTATTTAAATATATAGACTTTCGGCTGCGAAACACAATTAATTGTATATTTTTCCCAAAACGGCTTCTTAAATCCGTTTATTTTTTGGTCTAATTATTTATGTTAAGAAAAATTTTTCAGGAATCTTTTATACCCTCCCTCGTTACCGCTTTTTTCACATTGGTAATGGTTATACTAATTGTATGGGAAGACCATCTTTTCTACCCCGCATGGTTTCACCGTGGAGTACTGGTTTTTCTTGAAGTTNTAATCTGGTTTTCTGCTGGATGGCTTTTCAATCGGCTGCTAAANCTACTTTTTTGGAACACATTAGTAAAAAAGATATCTCATAACCCCCCCCCTCTAATGCTGGTTCAAATCTCCGGCATCTTTGTTTTAATTCTTACTCTATCTTTTGTAGCTCACTTTGTATTTGATGAGCCATTAACTACCATCATAGCAGCAGCAGGAGGATTAGGTTTTGTTCTAGGTTTTGCAGTACAAGGGCTGATTTTGGATCTATTTTCTGGTTTGGCCATCCAGATGGATCGCCCTTTCAAGGCAGGTGATTTTATCAATTGTTATAACCGTTTTGGTGAAACGTTAATAGGAAGAGTTGAGGAAACCAGCTGGCGAACCACAAGGCTGTGGACAACAGATAGNAANATAGTCATTGTCCCCAATAGCTATATAACCACTACAATAGTTACCAATTACTCTATGCCTGAGGCAGTCGCNCGCTTTGAGATTAATTATACTTTAGATTTTTCTGTACCCTCTGAGAGAGCAATAAAGGTTTTTAACGCAGCACTTCGAGAGTCTATTGGCGCAAAAGGACCATTAGCAAAACCGGCCCCAAAAACTATTTTCAATGGGGTGAACAGCGATGGAGCTGTTTATAAAATGAGATATTATTTAGACCCAACATTATGNTCACCCTCCAAAGCTAGAAACACTATCAATGCCAACGTTATGCATCANCTGACCTATGCCGGACTTACTCCTTCTTATGATAGACAGGATATCTTTTTTGAAAAGATGCCAAGCCAAAAAAGTTGGACAAATAAGGCAGATAGAATGCATCTGTTGTCCAACATTGCTTTATTCCAAAANTTATCAGGAGAAGTGTTGCAATCAATATCAAATAGTTTTCATTTTAAAGAACTTAAGAATGGAGATGTCTTGATTAACCAAGGTGACGANGGTGAGAGTCTTTTTATTCTCGTCGAAGGTTTGTTAGAAGTCAGTATACAGATTGAAGGGAAGAAGAAACACTTGACTTTTTTGAGACCAGGTACTTTTCTTGGCGAAATGGCTCTTCTGACAGGTGAAAAACGTTCAGCAGATGTTACCAGCTCTACAGAATCATTAGTTGGCGAGCTAACAAAAGACGCCATTATGCCACTGGCTGAAAAAAACCCTGAGATATTAGCAACAATGACTGAAATCGTAGCAAAGCGTCGCATGAAAAATATTGAAATGGAATCAGCCGACAGTGAAGCTCACAATGAAGCAATCGAAAAAGAGAAGAAGAACCTTATGGGCCGTGTCTCAAACTTCTTTTTTGGTAAAAAAAAGAAATGACCCTATAAAGCNTTATCTCTAGCCATCAAAAATTAGTTCTTTGGACAGCGTAATTAATCACACTCTTTTATATTTTCTGGTTACTCCGGAAAGCTTAAAAAAAANCCGAAGAGACTTGAGAAGTAATCAAGTAATAAAAAAATACCACTATCAATTNATTCAACTCGAGCATTAGCATAAANATATAAAAAATACTTAATCCTTTTCTTGCGCCATCCAGCTCTGAGCTTCAATAAACACTCGCTTAATTTCTGGGAACTTATTTTTAATATTAGTTTCTAGTGCAGAAATTGTTTCCTCAACATTGCCTGATGACATCGNATCTTTAAAGTCCAAACTAATATTTAGTAGTATATCTTCAGGACCAAGGTGCATGGTTAAAATCTCATTAATGTATAGCACAGCAGATTCATCCTTAATGATGNTCTTAATACCCGCAACAATCTCTTCACTAGCGGCCTCCCCAGTCAGCAGGCCTTTNATTTCAAAAGCTAGGCATGAGGCTGTGACTGCTAAAATCAGTCCTATAATTACTGATGCAATTCCGTCTAGAGTTGGAAGGTTGAAAACTTCTCCAAGGTATATCCCCAACCCAGCCACAGCCAATCCAATTATTGCGGCAAAATCTTCGAATAAAACAACGAAAATAGCTGGATCTTTACTTGCACGAAGAGTTTTCATTAAGCTCTTAGATCCTCTATTTTTACCTAACTCTCTATATGCTATTAAAAAAGCAATACCTTCAAAAAATAACGCAAAACCAATTACAATATAGTTCACTAATTGATTCGTNAAAGGATGTGGATTTTGGATTTTGCTTATACCTTCATAAACCGAAACTCCTGCACCTAGCCCAAAAAGTAAGATGGCGACTACAAAACTCCAAAAATAAATTTCCATTCCATAGCCAAAGGGATGAGTTTTATCTGCAGGTCGTTCTGAACATTTAATTCCATATAGAAGAAGAATCTGATTGCCTGTGTCTACNAGCGAGTGAATNGCTTCACTGAACATCGCTGAACTTCCTGTATAGGCAGATGCAAAAAACTTGACCAAAGCAATGAGCCCGTTTCCTGCAAGTGCAGCATAGATTGCCACCTTATTAGATTTTTTAGTCATAAACCCTCGNGGTATTCAAAATTACTTCATAACCAATTAAAGCAATTCAAAGTGTTTTAAAATTAAATTACGCAAATTTTTTTCAATCTTTAAACGTATCCGAATCTCGATGAAGAATTTTAAGAGAGTTTTAAGAGAGTTTTAAAGTATTCTTTTCAGNTATTGAGGCGCGTATGACTGCCCAATTAGAAGGTGGCACGCTCTATTTACAATTTCTTAGGATAGATAGAAAGGTTGTGATTGTATCGTTAGCCTGAATTATAAAAGCATATCCCGGACAAACNAAATGGTGCTATTTTTTATNANNCCACTATGCCTTATCATAAAATNAACAACTTAAGTTANAAAGATTAACCTTTACANCCTGAATTATCTAAACCAGNCGGCATNATTGTCTTACAAAAAATAGCATCTTTAAATATAACATTAGTCAATTTNGTCTTNGTTAGATCAGCTTTGTAAAAATTAGCACCAGTCATGTCTGAATTATTTATATTAGAATTAAATATTTTAGTGCTATTTAAGTGCGCGTCTATAAATACTACATTAGATATCTCCGAACCATTGATATTGGCATAACTTAGCTTTACTTTACTTAAGTTTGCATCTACAATTTTTGTTTTNACTAGTATTGCATTAGTAAGGTTTGCGTTAGTCAGGTTTGCGTTAGTCAGGTTTGCATNNGTTAGATTAACTCTGCTTAGATTAGCATTAGTTAAATTTGCATGAGTCAAGTTTGCATTAGTAAGGTCAAGTTTCATTAACTCTACCCCCGTNAAATTNCAACCTGAGCATGACTTGGTAGCTTCAAGTTTATCTAAATTGGCTTGAACTTCTTCAGAATACTTTGCACATCCGCCTATCGACAAAAAGCAAATAGNAGTAAAAAGAATCGACAGACATAGGAAAGCACGAAGAAAATATACTCTCTTCATACCACACCCCTTTCGTCATGAGTCACAAACTAAATGATTGANTTNATTATACTTAATTATATTTCGAATTGCAAATAGTTAGCATACTAACCTACTAAAACATTTCTGCAATTAACTTCAATATATATTCCCGATACCAGGTATTACTTTTTAAATATTGTGTTTGTAGCTATTTTGTATCATTTGTTTTACCTCTACTTGCCATTTTCTTGAAAGCTTTAGTGATTCATCTATTTATTTTTAGACCTTTTTTTCTAATTATTATTTTTGATTGCACTATCTTACTCATTGAACGCTTCTAAATAGAGCCACATTTTTCCAAGTTNACACTTAGAAGAAATGCTTGTCCTTTTTCTTAAATTAGTCTAAGTTAATTTTTTGTGGAGCTATCATTTNTAGAAAAATATTNTCAATACGAGATGCATACTTAATTTAAGGTTATCNGTATTTTAGCCTATATCCCCCCCCGTTGTTGGACTCAGACTGAACCTGCCATCAACGCCACTGTTAAAAGTTAACCTTATATAAATAGGTGAGGATATGCAGGTGTTTTAATATTTTTAAGTTACGANAGGAAATTTTTTGAGAGATCCAAAACGAATATTGCAAAAACTACTCGGTTCGGAATCCAACCTTGAACCTTTTTCCAGCACGGGTGAACCGATGGAGCATTTGATCGGAACGTTGAGGGCCGTAGTNAGATGTAGAAAAATTTACACCTATGTGCAGGAGCAATTTGGCATCAACTTATCTATTTCCGAAAAAACTTTTGAAAGTCTGCTAGAAATCCCCCAAATCAATTACATTGAAACTACAAAAAGGGACCTAGAAGTCGAAACAGTCTCTTTAAAACAAACACGTATCTCTGGCGACCCAGTTACCATAGCTAATTTGAATTCTGTACTACGAGAACTGTATGCAAATCTTTTTGTAATAAAGGAACGTATCAATAAGGACTTTCCAAATGCTATTTTAATAAGAGAAATGTTATGCGAACATATTGAACCTACTCAGCGCTTTGTCAAAACTATTTCGATATTGTACGGTAATCTAACAGGATATCTNTTCACAAGCTGGAAAGCAGGACGTATTGAAAAAGAGTTTAAATCTCTTTTTCCAAATTCAATAAAAGCTCACCCTCTTAGAATAACCTTCCCACTAATAGAGCATGAGTTAGAACTTTATCGCGATGTTTTTAAAACTCAGGCTAAGTGGAATGCAATAGAACTCGACCTGTTTGCAATAATTCAAAAACCTAATGGTATTAATCTACTACTTGAAAATATTCAAGAAATAGGTAACCGATTATGGCAGATCATTTACGAGAGTTCAGAAATACCGCAATGTATAGACCTTGCCGGAATTGATTTTGGGGATATAAAACCACTCTTTGATAACGATAAACTACCTCTGAATCCCTCGGGCTAGTAATATACGGGGGAGCTACAATAGCTTTATTTAATAGACAAGGATTACCTAAACTTCTAGATATAGCCTGTTTGTTGCAACTCAACAAGCTCTTTTTGCCGATCCTAGGATCCCTCTCTAATATACTTCCACTAATTAACGCTTTTTGCTCTGCTTATCTGGATACCGTAAATATAGCCTTTTAATTTGACGTTGCACCTTCCTAATTCGAACATGGTTCCTTTTATCAGAAGACAAATTTAAGGCACGAAGCATATGCTTAATAGCATTTGGGCCATCATTCAATAAATCGTATGCGATGCTCAGGTTATAATGTGCTGCGATGTAAGTAGGACTAAGCTGAATCGCCTCTCGATAAGCTTCAACTTCTTCCTTATGTCTTCCGACAGCAAGAAAGGCCCGACCCAATTCGAAATAAGCGATTGCATCCAGAGGGTCTTCGCTAATGATTTCCTTCAGACGCAAAATTTCAGCTCGAGCTCCCTGAAGATACGTTTTAAAGTCCACGGCCAATGCCGTATGCGACTCAAAAATTATGCTTAAAGCAAAAAACAAAAAAACCCCTTTTGCTGAGGAATAAAAAATGTTATGACCGGTGCAATAAAAGAGAGTTCTAAGCGAATGAGAGTTCATCTTTCCAATTTATCATTTTTTTAGTGAGGCGACATGGAATATCGAGCATTTGGCGACATCAAGGTTTCAGAAATTGGACTGGGCACCTGGCAGCTTGGTGCAGATTGGGGAGACGTTAATGATTCTACCGCCGAAAAAGTACTTGCAACTGCAGTAGAAAATGGAGTGAATTTTTTTGATACTGCGGACTGCTATGGAGAAGGTCTCTCAGAAATTCGACTTGGAAGATTTATTAAAAAGTTATCTTCAGAAGTGGTGGTTGCTACTAAGCTCGGAAGATTCCCTCGGCCTGGTTGGCCAGATAATTTTTCCCAAGAATATTTTCGTAAACATACTGAAGACTCTCTAAAACGTTTAGGACTCGATACTCTTGACCTTACTCAGGTGCATTGTCCACCTACTGATCTTTTACGACAAGGTGAGTTGTTTGATTGGCTGAGGGCTTTGAAGCAGGAAGGCAAAATTAAACAATTCGGGTTAAGCGTTGAGTCGATGGAAGAAGCTAAAATTTGCCTACAACAAGAAGGATTGGCTTCATTACAAATCATTTTTAATATTTTTCGACAAAAACCTATCACCTCAATTTTCAAGGAGGCTCAAGAAAAACATGTAGCCATAATCGTTCGATTGCCACTCTCATCTGGACTGCTTTCTGGAAAAATGCAAGAGAGAACCACTTTTCCCGAGAATGATCATCGAAATTTTAACCAGGACGGTCAGAAGTTTAATGTTGGAGAAACCTTTTCAGGACTTCCCTTCACAAAAGGTGTTCAACTTGTCGATGGTTTGAAAAGATTCGCCCCTGAAAACCTATCTCAATTTGCCTTGAGGTGGGTTCTAGATTTCGAGGCAGTTTCTGTTGTGATTCCTGGTTCTAAAAATTCTCAGCAGGTTGTTGATAATTGTGCAGCTAGCACATTACCTCGCTTAAAGGATGAAACACATAAGGCTATTCATGATTTTTATTTAAATGAAGTCTCCCCCCATATTCGCGGAAAATATTAGCCATTCCATTATCATTTTTTCAACAGCCACAAAAACTCGACAAAAGTCTAACTAAATCCTATCATTACATTTCCTCTCAGGAAATATTTTTTACTTTCCTTAATATATGAAAATATGTATGTTTCTCTTATTTTCTTTACTATTTGCAATAATTGAAAGAATTGAGAACCATCTTTTGGCGCAATATATTCGTTAGATCAAGTTCATATTTATTTTAGCTGCTCTCTCTCATCATGATAACTCTGCAATAATCCACAAAAAGATCTACTTATCTATATCTCATTAATTCTAAACCTGTATAATCTGTTGAGATGCTATTTTAATTTAAACCTCTTAAGTGAGTGAAAGATTTTTGCAACCGATCTCTCGGAAACTCATCTTATATTCGATAACAAAAGATTAACTTTATGAAGGAAGAGTTATGCAGGAGACCCAAATTTACTCCGTTGTAGAAATCGAGCTCACCCCTAATCCTCGCTCAATGAAATTCATTCTGGATCAGACAGTCCTTGATACTGGCTCTAAAACTATTTCAGAAGGTGGCTTCTTGGAAGTTGATGCATTTGCTCATAATATGTTCGCCCTTGATATTGTTGACATGGTTTATTTACGTGAAAATTTTGTTTCTGTAACTTTGACCTCCGCCGATCTTTGGGTAGTCTTTAAAGACAAGATCAAAAACATTATTGAAGCCGATTTGGAAAAATATACAGAAGGCGATAATGAAGTCTCTGCATCCATTCTTGATGATTTTGATATGGACAAATATCCGCAACTTTCCGATGATGAAAAAGTAATCATTGTTGAGGCTGTTCTTGACTCATCTGTCCGCCCTGCCCTGGCAAACGATGGAGGCGGCTTGGAAGTAATAGAAGTTGATGGACACATAGTTCGAATTCGTTATCAGGGTGCTTGTGGAGGATGCCCCAGTTCGACAGGAGGCACTTTGCGAGTCATTGAAAACCACCTTCGTTCTCAGTTAGACCCTGAGATAAAAGTCCATACCTACTCATAACTAAGGCATATTAAACTCTCCGGTCATTACTAGTTGACTTATACCTGTAGATACAATCATATCCTGGTAGCTTTTCAGTTAATTCTTTTGGGACTTTAACTAATAAGCTATCCTTTTGTTGGAATTCATCACGGTTGTAATAACTAATACTCTATTTAGCGAAGAAAACAGAAGAGTCAAATTCAAAAATAATAACTCTAGGCTCCTCTTACAGAGTTCAGGCACTTATTATATCTATCTCTCCGCTCTCTAATACTCTATCCCACTAATTAAATCGGCTATGAATTATGACTCGAAAAATTTAAAAACAAGGCTAGACACACGTTTTGTAATGGTCCATTTTACTGGTGACAATTTGTCCACTTATGAAAGCATAAAGCAATCTCACTTAGATAAAGGTGAACATGAAATTGGTTTCCATTTCATCATCACAGAGCAAGGCAAAACATTGATGGGTAGACACGTATCCAAGATAGGGTCCCATTACCCAGAGCTAGATGAGATAAGTATTGGAGTTTGTATAATCGGAAACCGCAATGAAATGAGCGATGAACAATCCCTTGCTCTCACTTTATTACTAGAATATTTAAAAACCGACTACCCAACTCTAGAAGTCGTCAAATACCTTTATAAAAACCACTAGGCTAGCGGATACACGTTATCCGAGTGACGTTATAAATTTTCAGGTTGATAAAGCTATTAAAGTTATCTAATAGATAAGAGAATTATAACTATCTGAGGTTCTGCCTTTAGAAGCTTCTCAAAGGCGATATTCGCCAAATTATATTCCATCTCCCATTTTTTAAAGGTGCCCAACCCTTAAAATTAATTTTCCGAAACACCAAAAGCTAATTGATTATGCAATCTCATTAGTTTTCGACGCAACAACAAACAAATTGAACCCATATCCAGCAAGGTCAAATAGAGGGCCACAATAGGTCATCGGATTAAATGTATTTTTGAGATCTCGTTTAACTGAGAATAGAAATTTACCAAATTTGTCATTTGGCTTATTTGAGCGCTTAAAGGGAATCGTG
>PAJA01000028.1 GCA_002705185.1 Nitrospina sp.
GGAGACGCAATAGCGACCAAAGTTTATGCTGATGCCTACAACGAAGACCCCAAGTTTTATTCTTTTATGCGTTCCATGGAAGCTTACAAGAACTCTCTAAAAACCGACACAACTCTCCTTATGTCTGAGGATTCTGATTTCCTAGGGTTCCTCAATAAATCCAAATAAAAAAATTTCCATTACGATGGAATATCCTTATTATACTTTCTAAGAATCTTTCTTTTTACTTGTCAGGTGGTATGTGAGAATACTCATTGTCGGTGCCGGCATAGTCGGCTACAACCTTGCCCAAGAACTGTCCCAGGAGGGCCATGATATTGCTATCGTGGATCAGGACCCTGAAAGAATCCGACGCATCACAGAAACGCTCGATGTTATGGCTGTTGAAGGCAATGCCTGTTTGCCCACGGTACTCATTAAAGCCGGGATTAAATCCTCCGAAATGCTGATCGCAGTTACCGAGAAGGATGAGATCAATTTTCTTTCCTGTTTTCTGGCCTCTCGATTTAATGTTCCGAACCGCTTCGCCAGACTCCGAAATATGGAGTTCACTGATAAGGACAGTGTTTTCTCTCCGGAAGAACTATGTATCGACCAAGCTATCAACCCGGGCCAGATCATTGTTGAAACCATTCTAAAAATTCTTGAGACACCAGGCGTAGTCAGTGTTGCAGAATTTGCCGATGGCGACGTTCTTCTGCGGGAGTTTGACGTTCCGGAGAAAGCTCCCATTTCCGGCAAAACTATTCAAGAAATCCGTAGTATTACACAAATGGATTCATTTTTAATTGTAGCCATTGTCCGCGATGGCGAACTCGTCATTCCAAAAGATCAGGATATCCTACAAGCAGGAGACCGGTTTTATACCTTGATTGATAGGGAGTTTTTACCCTTCCTTCTGCCAATGCTTAACCGAACTCTAGATCAAGTAGAAAAAGTAATCATTTACGGCGCTACATCGACCTCAACACAATTAGCCAATGCCCTGGAAGAAAGTATGCGAGACGTATGTATCATTGAGCCATCCAGAGAAAAAGCTCACCGAGCTGCTGACCAGCTTAAACGTGCAGTCGTGATGCATGGAAGTGGCACAGATATGGACTTATTTAATGATATCAATATGAAGGATGCTGATTTTTTTCTAGCCCTCTCCCACGATGATGAAAATAACATTCTTTCAGCCCTCTTAGCCAAAAAACATGGTGCGAAACGTGCCTTGGTCATCACTCACGACCCAGAATATCTGCCCATTTTGGACTCTATCGGAATAGATATAACTATCAACCCAAGACTTATTACAGTCAGTGCTATTCTAAAACATTTAAGGAAAGGCCGAGTCATGTCGGTCTTCAAGCTAATTGAAGATGCCGAGGTGATGGAAATCGAGGTTGAAGAAGACTCCTTCATTGCTAGCAAGCAAATGGGCAAAATCAATTTCCCTAAAGGAGCTATTATTGGAGCTCTTCTTAGAAAGGGCGAAATGATAATCCCAAATGACGAAGTAACCATCGAAGCGGGTGATTCAGTCATAGTGGTCGCCCTGCCCGGGAGCATCGAGAAAATAGAGAAATTATTCGGTCGTAAAAGATCTTTTCTTCCTTTCCGATGAATATCCAGTCAATATTCAGTGTCGTAGGAGTTTTGCTTGTTCTTCTTTCCGGGTTGCTTCTGGCCCCCATGGGTGTTGCAATATATTTTGGTGATGCCCCAATTGAAGGTTTTATTTCTGAAAGCTCGGCATTTTTCTGGACATTTGGACTTAGCTTAGGATCCGGTCTGATATTGTGGAAACTGCTCCCATCAGGATTGGGAAAGCTCAGAGATCGTGAAGGCTTTGCTATTGTTACCCTTTCCTGGCTATCGATGTCGGCTTTTGGTGCACTGCCAATTTATTTAAGTGGTGTCTGTCCAGATTTCATTGACGCATTCTTTGAAAGCACTAGCGGTTTCACCACTACCGGGGCTTCCATCCTTCAGGATATTGAGATAGTACCTCATGGCATCTTATTCTGGAGAAACCTGATGCAGTGGATCGGGGGAATGGGAATCATTTTGCTTTCGCTAGCCATCTTTCCCATGTTGGGAATTGGCAGCTTCCACCTATTTAAGGCAGAAGTTCCCGGTGGAACTACAGTAGAACAAACACAACCCCGTTTGGCCGAAACAGCAAAAATCCTTTGGAAAACATATCTAACTTTGACGCTTATAGAAGTTCTAGCCCTGCGTTTTGCCGGTTTAAGTTGGTTTGACTCAGTTTGCCATACCTTTTCCACCGTGGCCACGGGTGGATTTTCTCCACATAATGGCAGCATCAGTAGTTTTAATAACGTCTACATCGAAAGTATCATTATTCTTTTCATGTTCCTGGGAGGAGTCAACTTTGCTCTACACTTTCAATTGGTCCGAAGAAATTTTTCTGTTATTTTCAAAAATCCAGAGTTCCGATCTTATTGTGCATTGATTCTCGTAGGTATCCTATTTGTGACCTGGGGCCTGACCCGAGTTTCAGCAACAGGTGACGCAAGCCAGGCATTTCGAAGTGCTGCCTTTACTGTAGTATCCATTAATACTACTACCGGTTTTGTCACCGATGATTTCAATATATGGCCAGAATATTTAAAGCTCTTCCTCTTAGCAATCATGATGGTGGGAGGATGCTCAGGTTCCACGAGCGGATCATTCAAAGTCATTCGCATTATCATCCTGCTAAAAATCATTATGCGAGAGCTAAAAAACCTAGTCCATCCTCGCGCCATTTTCCATGTCAAAGTGGGGGACAAAACCGTTGACGCGGATGATCTTTCAAATGTCGCTGCTTTGACCTTTTTATTTATCGGGTTTGCCGCCTTAGGAGGGGTCATTCTCTCTTCAATGGGCGTCGACCTCACCACAGCATTATCGGCAACCGTGGCTTCTCTTTTTAATGTAGGCCCAGGCCTTGGAGATGTAGGTGCTATGGGAAATTATTCCACGATTCCGGCTATGGGCAAAGGTATTCTCATATTTTTTATGCTATTAGGAAGGCTTGAAATATACGGTGTTATTCTACTTTTTCTACCCATGACATGGCGTAAATAAGAGTTGATTTTAAGCGATCAATAAATTAAAATTCCGGTTTCCCGATTGAATTTTATCGATGAAAAAATAAAAAAAATAGATAATTAATCTCATTTTTTTTAAGAAAATTCAAAAGCAAAAACGGGCTAATAAGAATTTCGTGATTGTAGTAAGATATTAAGTTATTTTGATGAACTATCAGGTTTATCCCTGATTTAAGAAGGAATTTAAATAGCTATGGAAACCAATCCCCTTAAAATTACCGAGCTTGTTCTGCGGGATGCGCATCAATCTCTTCTTGCTACTCGGATGCGAACCGAAGATATGCTTCCCATCGCCGAAAAACTCGATCAAGTAGGTTTTTTCTCTCTAGAAATGTGGGGTGGCGCAACCTTTGATACCTGCATCCGGTTTCTTAATGAAGACCCATGGGAACGCTCGCGAGCCCTCAAGAAAAAAATGCCTAACACACCATTTCAAATGTTACTGAGAGGACAGAATGCGGTAGGTTACAGGCACTATGCAGATGATATTGTCGAAAGATTTGTCAAACAATCTGTAGAGGTCGGAATCAATATTTTCAGGATATTCGATGCTCTTAATGATTTTCGTAATATTGAAACCGCTGTTAAAACAGTGAAAAAATGTGGCGAAACCGTTGAAGGATGTATAAGTTACACCGTCAGTCCATTTCATAATATAGAGCTATATCTGGAAATGGGGAAAAGGTTGGAGGATATGGGTTCAGATATTCTCTGTATTAAAGACATGGCAGGTCTGCTCACTCCTGATGCTACCAAAATCTTAATTAGCGAACTTAAGAAAAATATCAAGCTGCCAATCCACTTACATACCCATGCTACTACCGGACTTGTAGGCATGAACATGCAGTGCGCTATTGAAGCAGGGGTAGATATGGTGGATACCGCCATATCCTCTTTATCTATGGGGACCTCTCATTACGCAACCGAATGCATGGTAGCAGCTCTGAAAGGAACAGCAAGAGATACNGGACTGGACCTTGACCTACTTGAAGAAATCAACGATTACTTTTCCGAGGTAAAGAAAAACTATGCAGAATTTGAGAGCGATTTCAAAGGAGTAGATATCAATATTCTTAAATCGCAGATTCCTGGCGGAATGATTTCCAACATGGAAAATCAATTACGGGAACAAAATTCTCTAGATAAACTTGAGGAAGTTTTAAAGGAGGTTCCACGAGTAAGAAAAGATATGGGCTATCCTCCTTTGGTAACTCCAACAAGTCAGATAGTTGGTTCTCAAGCAACCTTGAACGTATTGACTGGGGAACGCTATAAAGTAATTACTAAGGAGACGCGCCAATGCGTGTTAGGTAATTATGGGAAATTGCCCGCTCCTATCGANGAAGAATTGATGAGCAAAGTCTCTGAAGACGGAAAAGTCACAGACTGCAGACCCGCAGATTTGCTGGAACCCGAGTGGGATACGGTTTGTAATNAACTGGGAGATAAATACACCAGCGAAGAAGATCGATTGACATACGCTTTGTTCCCAAAGGTAGCACTTNAATTTTTTGAGACACGAGGAAAACCACAGCCCAAACCNGCTCCTGNAAAAGAGAGCGCTCCNGCNNCTGCGNNTGCAGCTCCCGCTCCAAAAGCTGCAGGTTCAGCNGTTTATAGTGTTCGGGTTAATGGAAAAGATTATACGGTTGAAGTTGCAACAGGAGGNGNTNTTGGCTCAGCTCCAGCACCAGCTCCAGNNCCAGCTGCCGCGGCTCCAGNAGCCAGTTCTTCAGGAGGAGGTTCNCCATTACTAGCACCCCTTCCCGGCTCTATCTTCTCGATGAAATGCCATGAAGGNGATGCTGTCAATGAGGGAGATACTGTTCTTGTTATGGAATCCATGAAAATGGANTCTGAAGTCACAGCTCATCAATCTGGAACGATACAATCTATTCTGGTTAAAGAAGGTGATAATGTGCAAACCGGCGATGAATTGGTCATCATAGGATAGATAATGGAATTCAGTTTCAGCACTTCTGCGTCAAAAATACTTAACTCTACCGGCTTCACCAGTCTGGCAGGTGGCGACTTAGTCATGATATTTGTCGCCTGCGTGTTGATCTATCTTGCTATCTGGAAGAAGTTTGAACCACTTCTGCTCCTTCCCATGGGTTTCAGTGCGCTACTGGCTAACATTCCCATGAGCATGATGGCCAGTACCGATGAGGGTGGACTCCTCAATATTTTTTACCAGGGTATCAAGCATGAGATACTTCCTCCCTTAATTTTCATGGGGGTGGGGGCACTTACAGATTTTGGTCCGCTTTTGGCGAACCCAACAACCCTGCTTCTTGGAGCAGCTGCCCAGATTGGTGTTTATGTCACCCTGGTTGGTGCCGTATTTCTTGGTTTTAATATGCATGAAGCAAGTGCTATCGGTATCATTGGTGGCGCAGATGGTCCCACCTCCATTTTTATAGCCAGCAAGTTGGCCCCGCACCTTCTTGCTCCTATTGCAGTGGCCGCTTATTCCTATATGTCTCTGGTACCGCTCATCCAGCCCCCAATCATGAAACTTCTGACCACAGAGGAAGAGCGAAAAATTAAAATGGAGCAGTTGAAACCAATATCCAAAACCGTAAAAATTGTTTTCCCGGTAATTGTGACTTTCGTCTGCTGTTTAATGTTACCTGGCGTCACACCACTTTTGGGAATGCTGATGCTTGGTAATTTGTTCCGTGAGTCAGGAGTCACGGCCCGTTTGCACGAAACAGCAGAAACCCATTTGATCAACATCGTTACCATTTTTTTAGCAACGGCTGTAGGTTCTTCCATGACAGCCGATTCTTTTTTACGACTTGAAACCATTAAAATCATTATACTGGGTTTATTGGCTTTCGGTATTGCCACTGTCGGAGGCGTAGTGTTTGGGAAAATCATGTGCAAAGCGACTGGAGGTCGGGTGAATCCACTCATCGGTTCGGCAGGAGTGTCAGCAGTACCCATGGCGGCAAGAGTTTCTCAGAAAGTTGGTGCGGATGCAGACTCTTCAAATTTTTTATTGATGCATGCTATGGGACCCAATGTCGCAGGTGTTATTGGCAGTGCAGTAGCCGCAGGCGTATTTATCTCGCTCTTTGGAGACACTGTCCCCGAACCTCATGCCGCCATTGCAGACGTTGTTGGTACTGTAGAACCAAGTGCCAGAGCCGCTATTGCCCAGGTAGTTGAGGCCATACAACGTTAATTAGACTTATAAGGAATAATCATGGAAGTTTCAGTGCTGTCGGCAGTCAATGTTTCTATTCTCGCCATGGGAGTGATTTTCATTGTCCTGACTATTTTAATCTTCACCATTAAAGTATTGGTGAAATTGCTTCCCTATGAAGCTCCGCCTCCTTCACCACAACGACNTCAGAAACCTTCAAGCAGTGAAAACGGTAACAACCATGATGATCATNTTGCTGCTATTACTGCGACTCTGGCTATGCACATGGGAAAGACTCCAAGCGAATTTAGAATTATAAATATTTCCAAGCGATAAACCTGTTAATTACTCTCAGGAACTGCTGAAGGTGATAGCTTTTGATTAGGCAGGTTATCTGTGATTGGAGCTAGTATGTCCTTCGGAGTCTGCAAAATACCCTGAAAGATTCCCATCACTTTTTTCCCAAGAGACGTAAAGGGAATCGCGCTAATATCAGGATCATTAAAATTTCCTTTCACCAAATAATAGGTTTTCACCAAACTTTTTTCATCGCCGCCAGTTATAATTTTTCCCACTAGTGGAATTTTAGCCAAAAATCGGTCAAGTTGAGCCATAGGGGCTACCCCTACAACCGTATCAACCTGATCATTTACAAGATCAAAACCTCCAACTATGGANGTTCTNCGGTTTTTGGTTTCAAACACAAAGTTTTCCGTTTTAAGGACCCCACTCTTAGAAACAAAATCTCCAGAAATTTGTCTGAAAGTAGATGGCTTGTCCTTTTCCAAAGGGCCCGTCTGAGGAATCGAACTGAACAGCTTACGGACCCCTCTTTTAAGCCTATCTAAATTTATTTGTCNTGACTGAATATCCAAAGAAATTTTACCAGACAAAGNCCTAGAAATTTCTTTCCAATCCTTCCCACTGCCCCTTATTTTGGAATTAATTTTTTTCACTTTTCCGCTCAAACTGTTATCAAAAACTTCGCCAAAAAAACCAAACAGATTTTTTGTTTCGACATCTTGAGCGAAAATTCCTGCCTCAAAATGTCCAACTCCCTTCGAGTCGACAAGCATCTTTCCCTCACTTTTAACAAGTCTTTTGGAGGCAAAAGTTAGGTCCTTCAGTTCTATTTCTTTATTATTTAAGACAATTTCCCCTGCGACTTTATCCAACTTTAAAAGTTTGTACCCCAATCGATCCAGATTAAACCTTACCCGACCCTTTCCTTTAGAGAAAAACTCTGACTGGTTGAGTCGGTCTATGAAAGATGCTTCTTGACTCTTTGGCTCTGGAAAAACTTCATCTATATCCAGTCTCTTTCCGGTAAGTTTCAAATCCAAGCGAGGAGAGTCACCTCTCTGATATTTACCAGAAAAGCTGAACTCATTTTGATCAGAATCGATATTTGCTGAGAGAATGTCTAAGCGGTTCTCTTGAAACTTTAAACTAGCATCCACCTCCAAAAATGATAAAAAGTTTTCAGGGCGGATTTTGAATTTTTTCAATTCTATCTCACCCGCATATTTTGCCTCCTGAATATCATTCATGTTCCCAGAACCAACAATTTTAAAATCAGCACTTCCATCTATATCTGCATTAAAAAACCGAAAGAAACGTTGGGTAGGTTTCACGTAAAAATTGTTAGCCTCCAAATTGATATCGAATTCAGGATTATCAAGATTAAGTATTCGAGCAGAACCTGAAATTTGATTTCCATCTAACTTATAAATCCACTTATCAATTGTGAGTCCACCATTTTTTAGCACACTACCTTTAGCTTTAAATTCATTTCCAATATTGGGCTGCTTTTCAAAAAAACCGGGAAATCTATACTCCACAGCTACCATATCAATCTCTTGTTCAAACTTGAAAGAGTCTAAGTTTCCATTCAACCTCAAAGAAACTTTGGCAGGGCCAGAAAATTTCAAGTCTTCAAAAAAAGGTATATCTTTCAAGTCAGATTGTATAATCCCTGAAGAATCGATGCGGAGAGTAGACTCCTGTGTATTAATATTTTCATGATAAATTTCACCTTCTAGCTGCACCGGTGAATCACCATACCGGCCTTTCAAGTTCTTTAAAATTATCTTTCCATCACCATAAGATATATTACCATTCAGGTTTATCATCGCCTGTAAACGGTTTGGATATTTCATGGAAAAATTCTTAAGTTCAATTCTTCCCCATTCTTTTTCAGTGACAGGCTGAGTTGGGTTGCCTTCGGAACGGTAATTGACAATAATTTCTCCAGATGTAAAGTCCAAGTCTTTCTTCAAGCTTGACAACAAACCTTGATTATTATCAGATAGGACGTGCGGTAAATCACCGGATAAAATCTTATAGGTCGACGACATTTTTTCTATAGGCTCTCCATTACGAAAACCTATCTCACCATTCATATCAGAAAAAGAGCTCTTGGAAAAATTTCCGGAGAGGTTTTTATATCTAATGATCGGAATCCAAGGCCCTTCTTTACCCTTTGCTATCTCTGGCTTATGGGTATAAGTAATTTGTCCATTAAGGTTTTTCAGTCTCGGCTCAAACCCCTCCTCATTAAGAGAAATATCGTGTAGACTTATTTCTCCAGAGATTTCTAGCTTATCAACATGCTCCAGTGGCCCCTTCAAATTTAGTCTAACATTGGCAGCCCCTTCAAACTCATCATAAACTGCAATAGAGTCGAACAAAGGGTGTTTTTTTAAAATCTTCTTGAGAGTTCCATGTAACTGACTCATACCCACTTCATTATCGACTTTGAGGTCAACCACTGGCTCCGTCATGATTTCAGCAATCGTTCCATTTAAATTGGTGATCGGTTGACCTTCATATATCGCTTTAGCAATATGCAAAGTGGTATCACCCTTGGCCACACTAAAAGTTCCTGTTACATTCTTTAGCTTTGGCAAGGGTGACTTCCAATCGACATGCTTCATTTCAAATTCTGAAGAAAATAAACCTATATTTTTTTCTTTTGTTAGCTCTTTTAGTTGGTTTAAGCTTCCTGAAAATTTAAATGAATTGATTTTTATTGATCCATTTTTAAACCGCGACTGTATCCACGTATGGTGTTTTTCAGGAAAAAAATTTAATGGCATCTTATCAATACTTTTATTAACTTGAAATAGATCAGAAGCCAGATCAAAAGAGATAGAAGGATTTCTGGAAAGAAAATTTACGATAGACCCCTTTAACGTATATTTAAAAGGCTCTGATGTAAACTTTAAGTTTTCAATATCAAGATTGTCATGATCAATAGCAACCTTATATTCCAACTGGCCACTATTAGATATACGCGTATCCCTCAATGTTTCGGACTCTTTATTTGAGTCTCTATGATATTTCAGCGTTCCTTCTGTTTTCATTTTGCCACCAAGACTTCCCGCAAAACGCGTGTCCAAGGAAAATACGCTGTCGAGATATACTTTATTCAACATCTTTTTCAAATACGGCCTAAAACTTGCTAAATTCAGTCCATTAACTCGCAACTTACCTTTAATGGGAATACTAGTTAACTTCTGGTCTTTATAAAAATTGTCGAATACTCCTGAAACTTGGAAGGTGCTGGGAAAGAACTCGCTGGGCATTTCTCCTTTCAAATTAAAATTAAAAGGAGATTTTAGAAAACTTTTTCTTATAGAAAAGTGAATATGCTTAAAGCTCAACAGCAGAGGGTCATCAGGGGAGCGGTTCAAGTAATCCTGAAAATGTATTGTACCACTTTCAATCATGAGCTGATTCATGAGACTGACTCTTAGCACTTTAAACAAACCGCTTTTGTCAGGATCAGTAATCCATTGCCTTACATTTCCTAAACTCAATCGCCCCTTGGCATCGCGAACCATTCTGAGAGATGCTCCTTGAACAATAATTTTTTTAACCTCAACCTGCTTTCTTAGTAACGGTAGTAATCGAACCACCACCCACACACTGCGTGCCCTTAGTTCGGGTTCCTCGGCAAGCCGAGACTTTATTGAGACATCTTTCAGGCGAATGCTGAGACCGCGTACGATATCCATCTCCGCATCACCTATCTCAACTTTTCTTCGAGTCAACTCCTCTAGTTTCTTTATAGCAATAACTTTTATCTCTCCAATATTACGCATTTGATAATAAGCCAGAGAGAAGACAGCAATCGCCCCTAGCATCAAGGTAAATAGAGAATAAAAAATGATCCTTTTGCGGTAAAGCGGCATATGTAGGTTTACGAATTACTGAAAAAGGTTAAAATAGCTTTCGCAGTTTTTTTTGCGGGAAAGAAAAATTATAGGAAAAGCGATCATATCGGTATATAACCGCTCAGCAACCATGAATGAATTTTAGTTTTGCAAATCCATTGTTTTCATAATGTTTTAGTTCATTCAGGCCTTCTCGTCCAGAAAAAAACTCGATGCCCTTTTAGATATTTTTAAACCTATATGATGATCAAACCTGTTGAGCAATATTTAATTTTTGGAATCAACTCGGTAAAGGAGGCACTTTTAGCCTCTAATCGGCGCTGTTATAGACTGATTGTGGAGCAAGGTAATATATCTCCAAGAATTCAGACTATAATTGAAATGGCTAAAGAAAAACTTATTCCCATCGAACCTAAGACTAAGTCTAGCTTCCAAAAGAAGTTCGAAAAACAAGTTCATCAAGGAATCGCGGGATACTTCTCAGACATAGTTACTTTAGGGCTAGAAAAGCTGATCGAAAAAGCCTTTGAAAATAGTGCCTTACCAACACTCGTTATTCTCGATGGAATTCAGGACCCACAAAATTTGGGAGCGATCATTCGGTCAGCAGAAACTTTAGGAATACAAGGTATGATTTTGTCTAAACATGGGACATCTTCTCTAACCGAAACGGTAGCAAAATGCTCTTCGGGAGCCATCGAATATTTACCTATATCACGAGTCAATAATTTAGTTCGATGCGTTGGGCAACTGAAAGAAGCTGGGTTTTGGATAGCAGGTGTAGTGCCCGATGGAGAGACACTATGTCACCATTATCAGTTCAATACCCCCGTGGCGTTAGTAATTGGGGGTGAAGGAAAAGGCATTCGACCTCTTCTAAAGAAATCCTGCGATGTTACTCTCGCAATCCCAATGAAAGGTCAAGTGCAATCATTGAATGCAGCATCAGCCAGTGCTGTGGTGTTCTACGAAAATTTACGGCAGAAAAAAATGCAGGACAATAAAAAATAAAAATACGGCCTTCATAGTTTGAAGGAGGTAAAAGTCTAAAACCGATTATACGATCGCATTCGACGCATTGCGGCTTTTCTTTTCTTTTTAGCTTCTTTTTGCTTGCGCTTTTTCTTTACAGAAGGCTTCTCATAAAACCTGCGTCGCTTAAGTTCCTTTAGCAGGCCTTCCTTTGTCATTTGACGTTTTAAAACTTTTAAGGCTTTTTCAACTTGGTTTTGATAAACTGTGACTTCCAAAAACCTCTCCTTTCTACCCTGAGTCTTATATCGGGATGAAAAAACTATTTTGATGGAATAAAATAATGCTTTGCTACCAAAGCCTCCGGTACCAATGTTCCCATATCTAGTAAAAACATCATCCTATTATGAAGCTTGTGATTATCAACAAAAACCTAAAAAAAGTCAATACCCTAAAATAATGAGCCAAATTCTGGTAACTCTAACCATTCGTACCATTCTCACACTCTTTTTTTTATTACTTCTATTGTTCTTATCCCGTAACGGTCATTCCGAGGAATTTGCTGTACCCAATTCTGGGTCTCCATACAAGAACTTAGCAGATCTGGAAACGGGCCAAATACTTCACCTTCCGACCGGATTAGTAGTTAGTGCCAAACAAATGCTGGACTCCATTATATCCTCCAGAGTCATCTATATCGGCGAAACTCACGACAATATTGAAGCCCATAAAGTTCAACTAAAAATTATTAAACTTCTAGCAGAAAAATATACTGTGACAATTGGACTAGAAATGTTTCGCCGATCAGCTAAGAAGAAATTAAATCTGTGGAACCAAGGACAACTTACCCATAAGGAATTTAAAAATCTTTTCCGAAGCAACTGGGGCAGCGGATTCAGTCTCTACCAGCCTATATTCGAATTTGCTAAAACCCGGGGACTCTCATTGATTGGACTAAAATCAAGCCGCGAGGTAGAAAACCATTTTCGCGCTGGAGATCCAGCGCCAGGGAACACGCTTTATCCTGAAATAGACTATAACGATCTTTATCACAGAAATTTCTCCATGTCCGCTTTCGGTGGCCACACAGTGAAAGCCTTGGAAAAACCCTATCGTATGTTACTACTATGGGAGGAAACTATGGCCCAGACCGTGGCAGAGTTTTTAAGCAACCCCATCAATAAGGACAAAAAATTAGTAGTTCTAGCCGGTGGGTTCCATGTTCAGTATGGATTTGGCATCCCTAAACGCGCTTATAGAAGAATACCGCACAATTACTCTATCATACTCCCCAACGTTACTAAAATTCCGGAGAATCTGAAGGGTCGGGAAATGAAAGTGAAAAAAGTTTCCATCCCACTTTATGCATCAGACTATGCATGGAAAGTCGAATATATAGTACCTGGACATAGCAAAATAAAGCTGGGGGTAGGACTGAACCAAGAAAAAGATGATGAGATACGTATTAAATCTGTTGGCGATAATTCTAATGCCCAGATTGCCGGCATGAAACCTGGCGACCTGCTAATTAAAATGGATGGCAATACCTTATCAAGGGTGGACGATCTTTTGGAGTTACTAGAAAACAAAAAACTAAACGATCGTTCCACATTTGAACTAAAACGAAACAATAAAATACTCACAGTTCTCGTGGTATTCAAAGAAGCGAAACAATAAACCTCTAACTTAGCCAGGATAAAATCCAGCCAACCAAACTTATTGTTTATTGAATCCCATTGGCATAAACCACCTGACCTGAACACGAAAGTTAGTATTAAAAAAATAAATCTTCGGAAGGAATCCAAAAACTAGGATTAGTGGCAACTTATTTAGAAATCTGTTTTCTTATGTAATTGTAAATAGTATTTCTCTAAATCTTTTACAGAAAACATTCCCACGATTTCACCGTCCCGTGTCACAGGAACATGCCGGATTTTTTTCGTTTCTATTATATTACATACCTCTGCAATCGTTTGCTTCTCGTCAATAGTATTTGCGATTTTTGTCATTACGGCAGATACTTTCATTGCCTTAGGATCACATTCTCCCTTCAAAACAAGAAACATCCAATCTGTTTTTGTAATAATTCCGACGTATTTTTCACCTTCCTTCACTAAGATCGCGCTCACTTTATTCTCATACATTTTATCAACCGCTTCATGAGCATATTTATCGGGGCTTATTGAAAAAATTTGAGTACTCATATACTTACTGACTTGATTCATTTAAAAACTCCTCCTCACACAAAGACACAAGCTCTTAACAACTTAAACGAGCCTATTCTCGCCGACACAACAAGACAATTTATCTGTTAGTGGATTTCAAAAGTATTAAGGTACTTAGACGATATCCACTCAATGTCGACATTAGTAACTTGAGCTGCAGGCGGACCTTTTCCGCACCAAGATATAAAATGCTCAAGGGCTTCCTTCCCACCCTCAGCATGAATTTCAACAGTACCATCGGGACAATTCTTTACCCACCCACAAAGCCCGAGTTGCAAAGCTTGCTCACGTGTACCAGCTCTAAACCAAACCCCTTGCACTCGTCCGCTAACAACTAAATGAACACCCATTAACATTTTCAATCATTTATTTTTGCGAAACTCGTCATCAAAAAGATGCTGCACTTCCCGACAGACTTTAAACTTGCTTCCATCTCCAATTTTTTCACCAAACTTGCCTAAGTCTCGCATAATACGCTGAAACTCCTGAGTCTGTCCTTTGAAGTTTTCAATTAGGGGTCGAAAATAGATTTGTTCATCCTCATCCAAGCGATCACAAATGACGCGAAGCCGGGTTTTTAGTAGTTTAAAATCTCGTTCCATATCCTAATAATTGTCTTCAGTATGTGGGTTTATAATCGGGCAAAAGAAACCCTACGGAAAATCCTTTTGCCGGCTTTAAAAAGAATTAACAAAATATTCTTATATTTATAAGTAACTTTTTCATAATGATCTGTAATTGAAAAACTTTGATGCGTGTCCAGCAAGGCAAGGGATTTTCGCGGATCAAAATAGCAACCTCACAATGTTCCAAAACTATAACTAATAGTCTTAAGTTCCCTAAAAGAAATTACGGCTTGAAACCTGTTTGCTTATTTCGTTGCGCGTCAAACGGGTCTCGCTAATAGGACTAGCTTTTAACTTGGAAGCCCTCTACTTTATCCAATAGTAGATGCTTGACAGTAGACATTTTTTGCGCTTCTTTTAGAGCATTCTTTCCTTCATCCTTAAGTCGATTGAGCCGCAAATCGAGACGTACAAGGTTGGTAAAAAGGGGCATGAATTTTGCTAAAATCACAGCTCCCTCGTCAGTTATTTCATTGTCAGTAAGGACTAAGTTTTGCAAACTTAAGAGATTATCTGATACAGCGATGTATTTTACCCCTTCGTTACCCAATCGATTATAAAACATATTTAGTGAAGTTAGATTTACGAGCACTTCAGACTGGGCAATATATTTTGCTCCTTTTGGGCCGCATAAATTCGTCCCAAAAGCCAGATGTGTAAGAGGTCGTAAGAACTCCATACGCGAAATATCCTTGGCACCATATTCCTTCAAATAAGTGGCAGTGAGATCAAGGGTTTTTTCATCTTTACTTAAATTCATCCGAACAATCGATTCGGTTGCAGCCATGACCCTTTCCTGGCCCATGGCGGTCTTATTGCCGCTGTAATCCATAGTTCCCTTTCTCCAACAATTTATAACACAATACGGAACTGCCAGAATGAGTTCAATTCTTGACGATATGCGAATTATACACCGGTTTGAGGCTCACAGGCAACTACTCGGGACAGGACACGATTTCAGAGCTCGCACCCGTGTTTATAAGTAGGTTCCACAACTTTGTGGCGACAGGTCCAATGATACGCCCCATTATCTAGCCCCTTCGGCTTAGCATAACAAACTATTTGGCAAAAACTCATTTAGTCAATATCACTATTTTACAGCTGAAAATTTTATTACAGTTACGGCTTCGCCAAGTAGTGGATTTTTTGCTAAAAATAATTTAAGATGCGGTATGAACCTCAAATTAGGGAGTAGATGGTATGGCTGGACTATATAGAACCGAGACTGAAATGAGTCTGGGTAATAACGTAATAGTAACTCAAATGACTCAGGCCATAAACTGGGCAAGAAAATATTCTTTTTTTATCTATCCATTCATCACCGCATGTTGTGGAATGGAATTCATGTCTGTAGCCGGTCCTCGTTACGATCTGGATAGGATGGGTGCAGCGTTTCCCCGGTTTTCACCGAGACAAGCAGATCTACTGATGGTGGTGGGAACAATCAGCCATAAACAGGCCCCCATCCTCACTAAGGTATATAATCAAATGACTGAACCTAAATGGGTAGTAGCATATGGGGTGTGCACTGTCTCCGGTGGGTTTTACGATAACTATTCCACTGTGATGGGAATTGACACCCTTATACCAGTCGATGTTTATATCCCAGGATGTCCACCAAGACCAGAAATGGTGATCGACGCCCTGATGAAATTACAGGACAAAGTTCAAACAGAAACTCTAGAAGATCATGTAAAAGGACCGGCTCTAATAACCCCAGCCAGTAAACTTTAGCAACTAGGAGTTGGGATAGACAGCAGTTTTTTTATTGGGAGGTCAGAGGCTTTTATAACTTTTATTAGCCTATCTTTAGTTGTTTTTAACCAATTTAGATATACTTTCAAGCATCCTTAATGCTCCGTCTTTCTCAATCTTAGTGAGCTTTGACAAGTCGGCCATCTTCGCTATTTCAAGGCTTTTTTCTTCAATATAATACTTAAAATCTTCTTTATCCGGCACCACCAGTTTTACTTCTCCATCTACTCCGATAAATCGTTGTTTTAAATATCGGAAATAGATCCCCAACCGGATAGCAGAATCTTTCAATCTCAATTGATATTTCAAGGTCATTAATGCCTCGTGCTTGCGATCTATTCGGTAACCTAGTCGAGTGTTATCAAGTTTATTAAACTGCATGTCTAAAATTTCAAACGCTTCTTTTATAATCGTAGAGCCTAACTCCAGTCGTGGAAGCGGCAGAATTTTCACCGCCGCGATATCGAGTAGCAGCGAAAGTACATGGGTCTGCTCCCCCAAATAAGCCGCCTCCAACGGATACTTCCGATTTAGGTGTGACATTTCCTGCAATACCGGCTCAAGCTTTTTTATTGCCACTTCTATTTTTTTCAGCGTATCGTCTTCAAAAGGCATTAAGAACCACTGTACTTCTTTGGGAACAACCATGTCCGCCCCGGATACACTCCCTACCTCTTTTACTTCGCGGGCAAAAAACCGATTGTGGATATCTCGTAATTCAGGAACAAAAAATGTTGCTCCTGTAGCTTCAAAATACGAGAACTTCAAAATTAGAAACCTGGGGTCAGACCTGATATTTAATCCATACGCCTCCAGTTCGTTGGCAGCCCCCAAAAAAGGCTGAGTCAAATGTAAAGATTCATGAAGGTGTGTAGCGTTGCCGTAAATCCGACTATCCACAATAATCGCAGCGGGGGAAATTCGGATCGTATCGAAAGTAGTATGCGCAAACTGATCAGGATGTAACCATTCATCCGACCATGACTGAATGATAAACTGCTTTAACGGTGGGGGAGGAAGGTCGGGGAATATTAAAGCAAGACGATCCATTGATCGCTCAATTCGATCAATGGACTTGTCCAGTAGTTGTTCTGCTTTATGGCATTCCCCACAACCATAATTTTTGAATCCGGGAATAGTGAAAATAGCTTCTCGACTTCCGAGTGTAACTTTTTTTGAGAAATCACCACTTGGTTGTTTTTTTTTAGGCAGGTGAACCTGAATCAACCGGTCTAATTCACCCAGGCCAATAAGTTCCTCCGCCTTTAACGAAGATGCAAAAGCAACAAAAAAACCGATAAAAACAATGAAGGTTTTTTTTATCAAGACTTCGGTTTCTTAATGTTGAAACGCTGCCAAACACTGATCACTTTACGTCCATTGCGATCTTCCTTCACTCCATCCCAAACGGCAAAGGCCACTAGAGCGGGATCTATTCGTTGAGCGAAGTCTACATCCCACTTACCTGTTTTTGGCATATCACGCAAAAAAACTACTGTCCAGACTCCATTCTTCCATTCACCTTTACCATCCACATTTTGGTTTTCAGACGGCTGTGGTGTGACCGTTCCGAAACCTTCCGCATTGAGTTCTTCGACCGGATTCTCCCCAGTAGCATTTAACTTAGAAACCGGGTTTGACATTATGCCACCGTATATTAGCGCATCCATATCGACCCCGCCACCTGCATACTCAAGGTCATCCTCCGCCTCAAGCGCTTCGTCAAGACCAGCCTTCCAATGCCAAAGGTTTACCGGTTTGTTCCGGTTGCCCATGCCAAAAAAAGGTTCATTATGTCCGTGAGTGTGAAGCGTCACTGCCCCTAGAGCAAATTGCACTGCCACCCCATCGCGAAATATATCTGAATGCAACTCGGAAAATGCGTCATGAGTCGGGTCTTCCCACTGCAGCCGTACTGCCAATTGTTCGCCATTATTCACCGAAGCCACATTGATAAATTCCACGGCACCTCGCCTTGCCGATAAAGGACGCAGCACAAGGTTTGTCGTGGCTACCCCATCCCAAACAGAGCTATAAGGATCAGTATTAAGCTCCACGCCCACAGGAAGTGAGTAAAGATCCGTTTCAAATTCTGCCTCTTTAAATTCCTTCACAAGCTTTGAGCGAATAAAATGTACCAATGCCCAACGGTCTTCTTCAGGTATATGGATATAGGAACCCATGGGCGTTCCATCTAGTCCAGAAGTGATGGTTCTAAAAAGATCTTCCGGTTTGTGTCCACTTTTAAAGTAATGTGGGTTAGTGATATCCTGAACAAAGACAGCATGCTTCCAGGCATCCATCAGGGACTCAGCTAGTTCACCATCTCCCTTTAAAGACTCACCGTGACAGCGAAAACATTTTAACTCTTTAAAAAGTTTCTTTCCTCTCGTTACTAGTTCTGGCGTAGATGGAAGAATCTTGCTGACTTTAATTTTCTCACCCTGTGGTTCCTTTTTAAATCGCGGAGAAAAGTTTTTAATATGGTTGATCAAAGCCCAGGTGTCTTCGGGGCTCAATGCATCTCCCCAGGCCGGCATGGATGTTCCGGGAAGACCATTTATTATAGTCCTATATAAATCCTCATCGCGAGGAAGGGTGCCAGTAGGCGTAGAGCGGAATTTAAAAATTCCTTCTCTGAAATCCCTTGGCCAAGGATATAGATATTTAACCGCCTCGCCACCTCCGTTACCGTCTTCTCCATGACAGAACACACACATATGCAAATAAATATTACGACCACGAGCCTGAAGACTTTCCATATCTTTAGGCTTAGATAAGTCAGGCTGATCATGAACTCCTCGGGATCGGAACAAATCTTGACCGTGCTGCATGGTTCCATGATCACCATGGTCCATAGGCTCATCAACCCGATATTCCTCTCCAGGTGAAGAGTGTTCCATCGGCCCATGTTCTAGTTTATGTTCCTGCGCTATTGCTAAAGAAACAAACAAACCCGTAAACATAAGTAACACTAGCGCTGATCTTAAAGTCTTTTGTCTCATAATCAACTAACTCCCTACCGGCTTGCCGCCGGTGGTGGCCCTTGCCAATTTCTATCTATCGAAAAACAGATTATCTCAGTTTATTTAGCCTTTTTCCAATTACCGCCTCTCATTAAAGCATTAAAGTCCAGTTTAAATAGCCTCTAAACATCGATAAAAAATTCACCACTAAAATACCTACTTGCATCTTCTAGCAGCAAAGCTATGGCAAGGTATCACTATCAATGGCTCGACGTCTAATCGAATAGACCATTTTAACCCCTTGCTCCATATCTGCCAGATCTTTGAGGTTGAAGTAGTTTTCTTTATTGCCAAGACCAAAATACCACGCATGGTCCAGCCCGCGCTCCTCACCACTCCATAAATAATAACTCCCTCCATTTGCAAACCCAGAGGGAAGCCCAAGGGTTTCTGCGTCTTTACTTTTAACCTTCCCAGAAGACACCCATAGATTGTTCAATTCTTCTAGAGTAGGAAGACGCCAGTCATCGTGCCCAGAAAATTTTTCCGAATTTTTCTTAGATATATACTCCAAAGCTTCATACCAGTTAAGTCCCTTTTTCAGCTCATGAAAAGAATCATTTTTCTGCCATACCAAACCAGTATCGGAATCTGTCAGGCTACCATTTTGGTTATCAACAAGACCTGCAAACGCAACCGGGGCAATGTTAAGAGAAAAAACAGTTAAGATTGTTAATGCAATATATGGTAAAGCTGGCATGCGCACATCCCTTTCATAATTTATCTTTTACAATTAGATTATACCGGAGAAAAAAAAGGAATGTACCTCTAACCGGAAATTCGCTAGAATCAATATTTTTTTCAATGGTTTACCTAGGCACCCACAAACCACCTGCTAGACAAATAAAGACTCTAGCCTAAGGATTTTATGATGAAACCATTCATTGATAGCATCACAAGCTTTGTCACTGCTCTACCACCATTATTACAATTACTATTAGGTATATTCACAACTGTCGGATTCATTCGGCTATTCATGTTCCTGGTGGACTTCATCGAAGACCGAAGAGAAGGAAAGAGATAGAAGGATTTCGGTTGATTATATCGAGTTATAATTCAAACTCAAGGAGGTCATGGGCGAGAAACAGTTCCCCTTTAAAAAGGGCGGATACGGTTTCATGCATAGCATGCAAATCGCAGGGTGGATAAAAATGAGTGAGGCAAAGTGTTTTACAGCGCGCTTCTTCTGCTAACTTGCCTGCCAGAGAAGGAACTAAATGTCCGGGTATTTTCTCTCCATCAGGCATAGCGCATTCCAAAATCATAAGGTCTGCTCCTCGACCTAACTCAATCATTTCTTGGCAGTAATCAGTATCTCCAGATAACACCAAGGACTTTCCTGTTGAGTTTACAAATCGGTAACCGCGACTCATCTCAATATGTCGGACTTTTTTAAAAGTCACTTGATGCGAGCCAAAATTTTTAGATCCTTCATCAATTTCCGTTATATGAAAATTATATTTTGTAGGAAGAAGCCAATGTCCGAATGCAGACATAAGTTTATCGAAGAACTTTTGGAAGCCAGGCCCAGCTACGATTTCCAAATCTTTTTCTCTTGCAGAGGGAAAGTAGCGAGCACCAAACATAAAAGGAATCAAATCACACATGTGGTCGGGATGGTTATGTGTAAAAAAAATCCTGTCGATTTCGTGATAGGTAATTCCCAAATGCAGGAGTTGCTTCAGCGTTCCATAACCAAAATCCACTAAAGTATTTATACCTTCTTCTTGGACGAGGACACCGGACGAATTGCGCTCCAAAGATGGAACCGCAGTACCAGAACCTAGTATTGTGACCTTCATAACTTTTCAGTTAATAGATGAGTGAAAGTCAAATCCCCAGAACCCATAAAATAACTCCTTCATTTTTCTTCATGCCTTAAGCAGGTATTTCGTGAAGGTGGCCGCATAAACACATCTCTAAAAAAAAACCTGTTCTAGGCAGAATACTTCAGACGTAATACTGAAGGGAGTCAGGATGATATAAAAATCTCCTGCACAATACTATTCACAGCTAGCGAGATTTTCTGAAAATACCAAAAGAACTGGTATAGCCATGCAAAAACGTAGTGTTCCCCACCGGCCCAATTTCACCATTACAGAAAAATCCGCCGAGAGGAATTTTTCCTAGTTTATCTTGAAACATATCCGTGTCGTGATTGGCTTTTCCGTATAGGTATTGGCCACGACCCAAGCAGGAAAACAACAGAGCTCCTTTTGCATTTTCGGCATTACCCTCATTCAAATACCGAGTCAACATCACTTCCAAGTCTTCTGCCGACATCTTTTTATCGCGAAGGTGAAACTGCACCAACTGTCCATTTCTTAACAGAGCGCCAATAGCTACGGCTCCGCTTTCCCGGTCTACCCCCATTAAATTACGAATTAGAAAGTCACCCTGCTGCGGATTATCTTTCATAGGGTCCATTTCTATTCCCAAGAATAAAGAGGTCTGGATTAGTTTTTTATCAGCATCTGATAAGGTTTCGTTGAGCTCATGAAGAATTTCTAGGGGTGGCCTGCCCGCGAGCTCTTTAAGTAGGTTGTGCTCACATTGGGTGATTTGCATAGGTTCGCCAATGGGGCGGCAGCCCTGAGCAACAATAGTATCGACCTCTATATCACCACTCAAAGCGATGCCGATTAATCCACTTTTATAAATTTTATCTCCAAGATACATAGCATTGCCGCCTTGGGCTTGAGCTCCACTGGCAAGTCCTCCAACCTTTTTACTCTTAGGATAAGCAAAATCTACTCCCGCCAAAAACTCTTCACCTCGGAATGAAAAAGGGTCTGCCAAAAAAACGAAATGAGGATTATCTTCCACATTTACTTGCAGCCATTCCCGCCAAACAGATGGAGACGTATCTTGATCGGGAAGATCGGTGGTCTCCAATTGGATAGGCTGAACCTTCACACCAGGCAATGTAGCGCAAGTGATACTGATTGCCGCCTGTTGCTCAGCTTCTTCACCATTACCAACGATTCCCCCACCCGAGCAGCCAAATAGCAGACCAGGTTTCAAATAGCGGCTGATCAAATCAGGAACCTTGTCATAAAATTCTTTAAACTGGGGAGAAACAAACACGACGGTCAAATCAGCATGGTCTTTGCCAAGTTGTTGGACCGCTGATTCTGCCACCTCTTGTATAGCACTTTCAATGTCGGTTTGTCGGGAGAGCGCAGAAACCCACTTCATGAAAAACTCCTTGTTTTATTGTTTTTGAGTGTTAGATACTATATTTGGGCTTAGGATTTTCCAAGCAGCAAGTTAATGGCTGATTCCGCTGATTGGGTTCCGCTCTGAATACAATCGGGTATCCCGATCCCACGATAGGCACTTCCTGCCAGAAAAAGACCTTCTTGCAGTTCATGCATGATGGCATCAATACGTTCAGAATGGTTAACCTGATATTGCACATTTGATTTTCTGTTATGAAATACTTTGCAGAATACCGGCTCTTCTTTAATGCTCATTATTTCTTGAAGATCCTGTCGAACTAAGTTGACCATGGTTTGTTCATCTTTTTCAGCAACGTCTTCCTGCAGAGCTCCTCCTAGATAACAGCGAAGCATGACATATCCTTCTGGAGCTCGATGCGGAAACTTAGATGATGTCCAGGTACAAGCAAGAATGCTCCGCCCTTCGCATTTAGGAACAACAAACCCAAACCCATTTAGAGGGTGAGAAAAGCCTGTCTTTTTGTAAGCAATAGTGACAGTGGCAGTGGAAACATATTTGATCTGCTCTAAAAGTTTAGCCGCTTTTGGGGTTACCGATTGCAGCAATGGAGCAGTGATATGCGCAGGGGTAGAAAGGATCAGTGCCTGAGCTTTATATTCTCCTCCACTATCTAACTGAACTGACCAGTCTCCTTCCTTACCTGCAATTGACTTAACTCCAGCCCCAGATTGAAACTGAATATCAGGAGATTTTTTAATCACAGCATCGACCATTTCCCCCAAACCATCCTTCAAAGTCATAAACAAGCTGAAGTTGCTTTTAGGGCGTTTACTGGCACTAAGAAGCATATTTTTTTTTCGTGCTAGCATTCCTAAAATCAAGGATCTATATTTACGCTCGGTCTCGACAAACATCGGAAAGGTACTACCAATGCTCATCGTTTCAGGATCGCTAGCATAAATACCAGCCAGCATGGGCTCAGCCATTTTTCTTAAGGCCTCCTCTCCCATTCGCCTGCGAACAAAAGAAGCCAGACTTTCATCACTGGTATCGACCTTTCTAGGAATCAAAAGATCTAATCCCATGCGGATTTTTCCTGGAAAACTAAATAGAGGTGTCAAAGCAAATGGCAAAAACTTAGTCGGAATCATTAGGCTTAACCCATCAGGCATTGTCACCAGCTTGCCTCCGGTATACACATAGGTGTTAGGGGTTTCCGGATTAGTTGCGACCAAATGATCACCAATACCCAATTGCTGGCATAACTGAATAGCTGCCGGTTTTTGCGATATAAATGAGTCCGGTCCCCTTTCGATGACAAACCCGTCTAACTTCTCTGTGGCAATTTTCCCACCAAAACGATCCCCACATTCAACCAAGATACATTCCAAGGGGGATCCTTCTGATATCTCTCGCTGGATGCGATAAGCCGCTGCCAAACCGGCGATTCCGCCTCCTATAATAACGATTTTCTTCATTTTTACATTATGTCAGGTTTTCTCTATTCTCGCAATATGATGCAAATATGACATTGAATATAGATAAGGTTATTGCTATTTGATATAAGGATTTGGTATATTTTTGGAGATCATTAATAATATCAAGTAAGTCTATTAATTTTGTCAGGAGACCCGACAATGTCAAATTCTGCTGCGGCATTGAGAGAAGCCGTTGAGTTCGAGAAAAAAGCGTTGGAAAAGTATAAGGAAGCCACTGCTATGGTGAAGCATCCTGAAACCAAAGAATCACTAGAAAAAATCACTGCCGAAAAGACACAAACCATTGAGTCCATGCATTGGGTCATCATGGCAGAAGCTGGTGAAATTGAAACTGAGAAGCCTGCACCAGTTGCCGAAGGCGAAGAAGCTAAGAGTGGAGCTAGTAAATGTCCTTTTTCAGGTGCTCTAGCTGACATGGGGATTGATATTACTAAAATGTCAAAAGAAGAAGCTATGGAAAAAATGGGTGATATGTCAAAAATATTTCCTGACGGCTCAAATTCATAACCCAATCATGAATTTGGATACTCCTTTTGACTTGTTGATGGAATGTGGCGGTTGTGGGCTTGAAAACCTAATTTCTGCGTTCAGTCCTGGGGCACCTGCTATATGTAACCAATGCAGAGAAAACATGATGGCTTACGATATAGCCGTCACCCATCAAGGGCATACGTGTGACTCATGTGAAAGAGCTTTGTTGCTTAAAAATGAGACCGATTTCGTAAATGGTGAGTCTGAGTGCCAGTGCGGTGGTCAGAGCTTCACCGAATTCGATATTAGGGTATTTACCGATAGGGTTAGCAAAGCCGAAAAGGAGGCATTGGTCGATGCCGATGACGATCCTAATTTCGATTGGTGCCGGCCTGCACCAGACCACGTTGCCAAGGAGGACTATAACGAAATATTTGATGACGACCCTGGGTTTAGCTAAGCTTTAATACTAAGTTATAGAACTTATTAAGACCCCCCTCCCGGGAACATCCCTTCCCATTTAAATTGCGACTGCAAACTTAATTATCGGTCACTCAAGAAACCT
>PAJA01000029.1 GCA_002705185.1 Nitrospina sp.
CCATCCACTACCGTAGCGAAATCTTCCACCTTGATAGTTTTATTGCCATCTCGTTTGATGACTGTCTCGAGAATATCCTCAGGACTAAGAAACTCTCCCAATGCTCGGACGGTATAAGCCCGGTTAGCTTCGTCGTGAAATCCCGCGCGAGTATTCTGGTTTTCTGCCGATAGCGCTTCTATCACTTCTTTATAAGTCAAATGCAAACGAGCCATACTATAAGGGTCAAACTCGACCCGCATTTCCCGATCTTCTCCGCCAAAGTGCCAGACATCGGCAATACCCTTTACTCGCCTTAGGCTAGGGACAATGATATCCTCGCCAATTTTGTACATATAGTTTTGGTTGAGATTGGGCATCTTTGCATTGGGCTTGTCGAAAACGATCCACATGATAGGGCTAGAGTTATCGCTAGAAATTGACCTCAAGGTTGGCTTGTCAGAATTAACGGGAAGGTCTTTAACTTGCTGAAGCTTGTTGTTGACATCCAGTACTGCTAAGTTTTTGTCAACGCCCCAGTCAAACTCTAAGTTGATGGTACTTAATCCATGCTGACTGGTAGAAGTCATTTTTTTTACACCTTCTACCGATTCAAGCTGGTCTTCCAGCCGGCGCGTAATATTACGTTCCACCTCGTCGGGAGAAAGACCACGGTACTGGGTTTTGACTTCAATCTCAGGTTTGTCAACCGTGGGAGCCAATTGCCTCGGTAGAGCTTGGAAACAAAGTATGCCGACGAGAACGGCCATCACAACAACCACCGTAACTGTGTGGTAGTTCCGGATAGATTGATCAATGAGTTTCATCAGGTCTCCGGGGTGTTAGTCAGTGATTTTTTCTGGTCTTTATCCGCTGCATTAAAAGGGGTTTCTGTGGTTGGTTCAGGGTTGGTCAAAAAAACTTTTGCGCCTGGGAATACAGCACCAGAGCCACGTAGGATGAGATCCGTTTCTAGCCCTAATTGTTGGGTAAAGTCTTCAATTTCTACAAAGTCATTGCGTTCCTTGAAAGCTCTGACCGGAACAAGGTGGGCATGATCGTCTTTGACTATATAAACAACAGTACCTTTTTCGCCGATAACAAGTGATACCGCTGGGACATGCAAAACGTTTTTACGAACACCAAAATTCAATTTACTTTCTAACGTCAGTCCTGAGAACAAGGAAGGGTTAGGGTCAGGCAAGTCGATCTGCACTTTGATATTGCCAGAGTATATATTGGCATCAGGAATGACACGTATGAGGCGAGAGAGATTTCTGCTGTATTCAAACTTTAAGCCCAACTCTTTTGCCAGAAACCCTGCTCCATTGAGCTTTTTTAATTTGTTTCTGTAACTCTGCGGCATCTCCAAAACTGCTTTTAGACGTTCAGAACCAATCATTACCAAGATAGGAGTTCCTGCCTCGGCGAAAGAGCCCTGCTCAATTTCTTTGGTTATGATGATCCCTTCGAAAGGAGCCCGTATATTTACTTTTGAAAGATTAAGTTTAGCTACTGCTACCTGTTTTCTGATGGCTTGCATGTTCGACTCAAGCCTTTCAATATCTTCACTGCGCCCTTTCATCCCGGCGGCTATTTCCGCCTTACTAGCTTCCAAAAGTTCACTGGCTTGACGAACCTTATCTCTTGCAATATCAAGAGCCGACTGCGGCACAACTTTTTCATCTACTAGCTTTTGGGTGCGCTCTAATTCGATTTGGGAAAGGTTAAGAGTGCTCTCAGAGGCACGCATTTTAGCTTCTAGTCTCTGCTTGTCTTCCGGGCGCAATCCGCCCTGTGCCTTTTTATATTCCTTTTGCATAGATGATAGGTCTGCTCGCAATCTTTCGTGGATTAGTTCATACTCTCTAGGGTCGATCTGAGCCAGCAAGCTCCCAACTTTCACTTTCATACCCTCTTCCACCGCCATGCGGGTAACTTTTCCTCGAACTTCTGCATTCACCACTACTCTTTTTTCCGCCTGAATATTTCCCACAGCACGTACTTCGTCTGCTACATCCATGTAAACGACTTTACCTACTTGGACAGGAAGCGAAAACTCTTTCTGTTTTGTCTGAGTAACATCTTCTTCAGAAGAAGAACATGAGATCAATAGAAGTAGGAGCAATGAAAAAACAGGTTGATTTAATATGCTAAACAAAATTCTGATATAATCCCCCTCCAAGCAGGGTATTCTTTTTATAGTAAGGCTTTGAAATAACTATCCTATAGTAGGCATCAAAGGTTTTCAAACAGATTCATGGATCATTTACTAGCAGACAATTATCCCCAGTTCGACTATCAGTTACTTGATACTGGAAAATTACAAAAATTAGAACAATTTGGCTCCCATCGTTTCATCCGTCCTGCTCCTCAAGCTATCTGGCCTAAGTCTCTTTGTTCTGCTGAATGGAAAAAGGCAGAAGGCGAATACAAATATTTTAAAGGCAAAGATACAGGTGGTGAGTGGAAATTTTTCACCCAGACTCCTAAAGATGGATGGAATATCCAGTTTCATAACCTCTTTTTTAAAGTTCAACCAACTGGATTCGGACATATTGGAATTTTTCCCGAACAGGCTCTCAATTGGTTGTGGATCATAGAACAACTTAGACAGCTTAACGGTACAAAAATACAGTTACTTAATGTTTTTGGCTACACAGGTGCTAGCACCATTGCGGCAGCTTCTGCTGGGGCACATGTCACTCATATAGACGCTTCCAAAGCCTCCGTCACTTGGGCAAGGCATAACTTGGAGATTTCTGGGTTAGGCGATAGGCCAGTGCGTTGGATAGTTGATGATGCAATGAAATATATGGAGAGAGAACATCGGCGGGGAAAAAAATATGACGCCATCATCATGGATCCGCCTTCTTTTGGCAGAGGGCCTAAAGGAGAGGTATGGAATATCGAAAATATGCTGTCGCAGTTCATGAAAGCCTGCCAGAATATACTTAAAGACTCTCCAGCATTTCTACTCTTTACAACACACTCACCTGGGTTTTCAGCTCTAACTCTCGAAAATATGATGCGAACCTATTTCCCGGCTCATAAGTCTGGAAACTTTACAACAGGCGAAATGTTCATCCCTGATAAGTCCTCAGGGCTTAACCTGCCCAATGGGTTCTTTGCCCGGTGGGTAGCTGGCAGAAACAAGTAATTGTGATGGCTTAATTACGAGAAAAAATAGTTATAATACATCACAAACTTGCATCAGCTGACACTTCAATCAGGAATATCAAAAATGTCCTTTTATAAATACCTGAAGGAGCATGCGGAAAAGGACCCATCTCACCTCGCGATTATTGATGGTGATACCTCTCTTAGCTATGGCGAGTTCGTTTCCCAAATCGAATGTTTCGCCAGCGCTACATCAAAGCTCAAGCTTAATGGCAACAGCAAAATTGGTTTGCTGTGCCTGAATCAAAAGGAATACCTTATCGTTTTTTTTGCAGCTCTGCTGAAAGGCATTCCGGTTATCCCTTTCAATTTCTTGCTTAAACCGGAAGACCTTATCTATATTAGGCAAGATGCGGGAATCGATACTTTGGTGGTGGACTCGACTTTTGTTAAACCTGAAACCGCAACTTTTTTTAAACTCTTTGATAATAAAATTTTCATAGGCTCGGCTGACCCTAAACAAGTTGGAGAAGGAGCTCTAAATTGGGAGGAATTTATAGCCAAGGGTGATCCTAACGACTCAATTAAACGTCACGAAAGAGCGGAGAACATTCCAGATGTAATTCTTTATACTTCCGGAACTACTGCCAAGCCCAAAGGGGTCATGCTTCAGGAAAACCAGTTCGATTCTAACTGTAACGGATTTTTGCAATACCTGCATTTCACTTCAGAAGATCGGGTGATAGTCGCTCTTCCTTTATTTCATTCCTTTGGAAATATTATGGCCTGTGCATTGCTGCGCTCGGGAGCCACGCTTATTTTGCTGCAACAGTTTCAGCCTAAAACTATATTGGAGTCTATCGCTAGGCATAAAGCCACACTTCTTCCATTGGTGCCCACCATCTATTCATTTCTAGTACAACTTTATGCTCGCGGAGGGTACGATGTTTCTTCCTTGCGCTATTGCATATCCGGTGGGGCATCCTTACCCGAGGTTCTATTGAAAAGAGTTGAAGAAGTACTGGAGGTCACTGTAATCGAAGGCTATGGGTTAACCGAGACTTCACCAGTTATCTCTGTAAACACGATGAAAAACGGCAGTGTGCCAGGTTCTGTAGGGCTCGTCCTGCCAAATGTAGAATTAGAAATAGTGCATGAAGCTGGAAACCCAGTAATGCAGGGAGAAGTCGGGGAAATTCGAGTGCGCGGCGAAACGGTGATGAAAGGTTACTGGAACAAACCCAATGAAACGGCAGAAACTCTTTTAGCAGATGGCTGGTTGCGAACCGGTGACCTTGGTCATATGGATGAAAAAGGGAGACTATTTATTTCCGCAGGTCGAATAAAAGATCTAATTATACGCGCTGGAGAAAATGTGTCTCCCTTAGCAATTGAGAACACTTTAATGATTCATCCTGCAATTTCCGAAGTGGCAGCAGTGGGCATCCCTGATGAACGAATCGGAGAAAAAGTTAAAGTATTTGCGGTTTTACAAGAAGGAACCCAGGTCACAGTAGAGGAGCTTAACAAGTTTTGTCGCAAAAAACTGCCAGCCTTCATGATCCCCGATCTGTTTCAATTTATTGAATTCTTGCCAAAAACAGCAACCGGAAAAATTTTAAAGTCTAAGTTAAGAGAAGTCAGTTAATAGATAACCAGCTTCCAAGTAGAGGTGCAGAACCTTTTTTGACTTTTCAAGGCTATTCGTCATAATTGACCTTATGATTTTTGTGCTTTAGGAAGACTGGGTTTAGAGATTTTAAAGGTTTAAAATTCACAGCCCCATTCCCNGTTTGGGCATGAGCTTAGACAGTTGAGAATTTNTTTTGTAGGATTGGNTGATATTTCCTCTTTTTTCCTTTATTGAAGANACAAATTTCTGTTGGAATACCAAGTTATCAGGCCTTATTTGGCTGGTTTCATATTGTCACACTACATTGAGTGTGCTAACCTTAGAGGCAATTTAGTTTCCCTATTCGGGAGCTTCCCAAAAAAATCACTCACGTTTCCGGATCAAACCAAGGGTGGCCTACGGGTTCTTGGTATGAGTCGATGGAAGCGAAGGTACAACCCATTAACTTTTAAGGAGTTTGCATGTCTGAAATTACTATGAAGCAATTACTTGAGTCCGGGGTCCATTTTGGACATCAGACCAATCGATGGAACCCAAAAATGAAACCCTATATTTATGGGGCGCGAAGCGGAATATATATTATCGACCTGCAAAAAACGCTGGCCTGTTTCCAGGAAGCTGAAAAATCTATCCGGGAATTAGCTCGTGCTGGTAAGAAGATTCTTTTCGTTGCGACTAAAAATCAGGCGCAAGAACTAATTGCCGAAGAAGCTACCCGTTGCGGAATGTACTACATAAACCAAAGATGGCTTGGGGGTACGCTAACAAACTTTACAACTATTCGTAAGAGTATAGCCCGATTGCATGAATTGGAAAAAATGGACGAAGAAAACCAGTTTGACCTTTTACATAAAAAAGAGGCTTTGAGGCTGAGGCGAGAAATTGAAAAGCTGAACAAGTTCTTCAGAGGTATCAAAAATATGAAAGATTTGCCAGATGCTCTTTTCATAGTTGATACTCGAAAAGAAAAAATTGCACAGGCAGAAGGTAAAAAACTAGGCATTAAAATAATCGCTATGATCGATACAAACTCTGATCCGGAGGGTGTTGATTATCCTATTCCTGCGAATGATGATGCAATGCGCTCTATTAAACTGTTTGCACATCGGATTGCGGATGTCTGTCTAGAGGGGCAGGAAATGAATAGGGCCAGTCAGGCAAAAAAAGATGTGGATAAAAAACCTGAGCCAAGTGATTCTAAGGAATCGGTTGTGGTATCTAGTGACGAAGGGAGCAGTGAGACTTCTGTGTCAGCCTAAACTCACGAACAAAACCCTTTTATTTCTCAATGGGTGTAAGAACTACTTTAAAAAGCTGGATATATGTCCTGCAGAGTCAAGGGCGGTGCTAAGGAAATTAAACTTTAAAAAACAATATTTTGATTAGGAAAATAGAATGGAAATAACTGCTGCGATGGTGAAGGAGTTGCGCTCTCAGTCTGGAGCGGGAATCATGGAATGTAAGTCAGCCTTGAAGGAAACTCAGGGCGACTTAGAAGAGGCGATCACATTTCTTAGAAAAAAAGGATTGGCAAAGGCAGATAAAAAGTCAGACCGCCAGACCTCTGAGGGGGTAATTGGTTCATACATCCATCAGGGCAGTAAGGTTGGTGTAATGCTTGAGCTCAATTGCGAAACTGACTTTGTGGCCAACACACCTGATTTCCAGACACTAGTTAAGGATATTGCTATGCATATTGCGGCCGCTAAACCGCGCTTTGCTACTCGCGAAGAAGTGACCGAAGTTATTCTCGAGAAAGAGCGGGAAATCTTTGCCCATCAGGCCAAGGAATCTGGAAAACCGGAAAACATTATTGAAAAAATTGTAACTGGAAAAATGGAAAAGTTCTACGAAGAAAACTGTGTATTGGAACAGCCTTTCATCAAGGATACCAATGTTACCATTGGCGAATTGATTAAACAGAAAATTGCATTGTTGGGTGAAAATATCAATATTGGTCAATTTTCAAGATTTGAAATTTAATGGACGAGCCGACTTATAAAAGAATTATGTTGAAGTTGGGTGGTGAAAGCCTAGCTTCGGAAGAGGGCGCGTTTGGTTTGGATGAGGGTGCTCTTACAAATATTTCAGAAGAAGTCCGTGAAGTCAGAGCTCTTGGTGTTGAAATTGCCATAGTCATCGGGGGAGGGAATATTTTAAGAGGTGCCTCTTTAAGCTCTATAGGAATCGAGCGTACAACTGGAGACTACATGGGGATGCTCGCAACGGTGATTAATGCCTTAGCATTGCAACATGCTTTAGAGAGCGTTGGAATTCCCACGCGTGTGCAGTCGGCTATAGAAATTCAGGCTGTTTCGGAAGCCTATGTGCGTCGCCGCGCAATTCGCCATCTGGAAAAAGGACGTGTTGTGATATTTGCTGGCGGAACAGGCAACCCCTATTTTACTACTGATACTGCGGCATCTCTAAGAGCTATGGAAATAAGTGCAGAAGTGATTTTCAAAGCTACGAAGGTTGATGGGATTTATTCTGCAGATCCCATGATTGATGATTCGGCGACGAAGTATCAGGAGTTATCTTATCTTGACGTGCTGAAGAAGGGCTTGAAGGTTATGGACTCGACCTCAGTATCTCTTTGCATGGACAACAAACTGCCGATGGTCATTTTTAATTTTCGTGATAAACACAGTATTAAAAGGGTTCTTTTGGGAGAAAAACTCGGCACAACAGTGGGGGTTTTAAAATGATTGCTGATTTAACTCAGGATACAGAAAAAAAAATGAAGGCCTCGATTGATCATTTACACCATGAGCTAGGAAAATTAAGGACAGGTCAGGCTTCGATTGCCTTGGTAGATGATCTCAAGGTAGACTACTACGGAACCCCAACGCCTCTAAGTCAAGTGGCAACATTGGGTACGCCAGATAGCCAGACTGTGACTATACAACCCTGGGAAGTATCGATTTTAAAGGATATTGAAAAAGCCATCCAGTCATCAGATGTTGGTTTGACTCCAAACAATGATGGTAAGATGATCCGCCTCACTATTCCACCTCTTACCAATGATCGTCGACAACAATTAGTCAAACTGGTAAAGAAATATTCTGAAGATTGTAAGGTAGCTGTTCGGAATGTGCGGCGCGACGGTAACGATAAGCTGAAAAAATTAGAAAAAAATCATGAAATTTCGGAAGACGAAAGTCATAGGGGTGCAGATGATATCCAGAGGATGACTGACAAGTTTGTCTCTGAGATTGATAAAATCTCCCAGGTTAAAGAAAAAAATGTGATGGATGTGTAAAGTGATTTTTTGTGGTATCTTTTTATGCAGTAATTTTTTATAGAACCTCTCTTCTTACTGGTGGGTTTGGCCTATTAACCAGGAGCCACCTCCTTGGTGAATACAGCGTTAAAAGAAAAAATAGTCCCCAATCGTTTGCCTAGGCATGTTGCCATTATTATGGATGGCAATGGTCGCTGGGCCCAGAATCATTCTCTCCCGCGTATTGAAGGTCATTGGGCGGGTGTCAAGGTAGTTGACCGTATTGTCACTTTGAGTCGTGAACTTAAGCTGGAAGCATTGACTCTTTATTCTTTCTCCGATGAGAACTGGAATCGCCCTTCCGTAGAAATTAACACGCTTATGAAAATCCTAGATTTTTATTTAAAGAAGGAACTTAAGCGAATGAAAGATCAAAATATTCGCTTCAATACCATTGGGCATGTTGAAGACTTGCCCGAATCGATTCAAAACTTGATCAGTCATACTATAGAAGAAACTAGTCGCAATACGGGTATGATTCTTACATTGGCTCTCAGTTATGGTGGTAGGCAAGAAATTATAGATGCCGTGAAAAATATTGCTAAACAGGTGCGTTTAGGGCAGGTCAGACCAGAAGAAATTGATTTATCTCTATTTGAATCATTTCTTTCTACATACCCTATTTCCGACCCTGATTTGATTATCAGAACCAGCGGAGAAAGAAGGATAAGTAATTTTCTTTTATACCAGAGTGCGTATACCGAGTTGCATTTCAACAATGTATTGTGGCCGGACTTTTCTAATGATGATTTTCTCAGCGCTATTATTGACTTTCAGAGTAGGGATAGGCGCTTTGGAATGACGCAAGAGCAAATTGTTAAAGCTTAACCTCGAAAATTTTTAAAACTCACACCTAAGATTTCAAACGTTGCCAGAAGGATTTTTCAAAATCTCACAGGAGTTAACTCTTGAAACGGATTATCAGCGGCATCATAGCTATTCCCCTTGTGTTGGGAGTTGTGCTGTACGGTTCTCCCCTTTTGTTCTTTGGTTTTGTTGCGGCAGTTGTTCTGGTTGCTAGCTACGAATACTTTTCTATGATTTCCAATATGGGCGTAGAAGGTTTTCCTGTCGAGGGAGGAGTCTTGTGTTTCTTGCTTCTTCTGGGCTTCTATCTGGGTAGTCAAAGTTTACTTTTATTTGCAGTCGTGATTCCGGTAACCTTGTTTGCGACTTGGTTTTTTAGAGAAAGCGATGTGAAAGTTGCTTTGGATCCGATTGCTTATACGGTTCTGGGGGTTTTTTACACCGCAGGCTTGGGTGGTTATTTTTTGTTGATCCACAATCTAGAAGGTGGAAAACAAATGATTATTTTTCTCTTGCTTTTTATCTGGGCGGGGGATGCGTCAGCATATTATGTGGGGCAAAATCTTGGGAAAAACAAACTCATATCCTCAGTCAGCCCGAATAAGACGGTGGAAGGTGCTATCGGAAATGTGGCGGGAACACTTTTGGCGGCATTTATTGCCAAACTATGGTTTTTCAAGGGATTTTCGCTACCGCATTGTTTGATTGCGGCGTTTATATGCGGTATTATCGGTCAGCTTGGAGATTTTTTGGAATCTCTAATAAAAAGAAATTGTCGTGTGAAAGATTCCGGCTCGTTAATTCCAGGACACGGTGGCTTTCTCGATCGTATTGATAGTCTTTTATTTGCCGGCCCGGCTTTCTATTGTTATTACCAATTGTTTCTGGGCATATAATATCAGTTTCAGGATACTTAAATGAAAAAAATCTCACTTTTAGGCTCGACAGGTTCTATCGGTGTTAACACACTAGATGTTGTAGAACGCTATCCTGAAAAATTTCAGGTTTGTGCCTTATCTGCTGGAAGCAATGTGGAGTTGTTCGCTCGACAGATTAGAAAATTCAAGCCTACGCTTGTGGCCCTCTTCGATGTAACTAAAATAGATATTTTGAAAGAGCTTGTTGCCGACTTGGATGTCGAGATTATTTCCGGTCCTGAGGGTTTGGTTTCCGTTGCTTCTTTTTTGGATGCAGACCTGGTTGTTTCTGGAGTGGTGGGAAGTGCTGGATTGCTCCCAGCTCTTTCAGCTCTTAGAGCCGGTAAAAACCTAGCCCTTGCGAATAAGGAAACGCTTGTTATAGCCGGTGAGTTGGTGTTACAAGAAGCTGAGCTTACGAATGCTAAAGTTATACCTATTGACAGCGAACATAGTGCCATTTTTCAGGCCTTAAACGGAGAAAAACCAGAGCGTATCAAGAAAATTATTCTGACCGCATCCGGTGGACCTTTCAGGACTTTTAGTCTTAAGCAGATGGAGAACATAACGGTCAAGGAGGCACTCAATCATCCTAACTGGAGTATGGGAGCGAAAATCACCATTGATTCTTCTACAATGATGAACAAGGGCCTAGAATATATAGAAGCTAAATGGTTGTTCGGTGTGAATACCAATGTAGAAGTTATTGTTCATGCGCAGAGTATCATTCATTCGATGATCGAGTTTGTTGATACTTCCATAATAGCGCAGTTAGGCATTCCAGATATGCGAGTTCCCATAGCTTATGCACTGACTTATCCAGACCGGTTTGTAAGTGAACTGCCCTCTTTAGATTTAGCTTCAATGTCTGATCTAACTTTTGAGGCTCCCGACTTAGAAAGATTTCCTTGTCTTCAATTGGCCATGGATGCAATGAAAATTGGCGAGACTATGCCTGCAGTTCTCAATGCGGCAAATGAGGTAGCTGTGCAGGCTTTCCTAGAAGAACAGATCCCCTATAAAGAAATATCAGAGATAATTCGTATGGTCATGCATAACCACCGCCCAGTTCCTCTTAAAGAAATACAAAATATTCTGGATGCCGATCTATGGGCTCGTGAAGAATCCACAAAAATAATAGCAGTCCCGCACTAACCCCCAACCGGTTTGAAATCACCTGGCAATGATTTAGTCTGGGAATAATAACTTTATGTAGGCTTAAGCTACTCTTTCTAAGTTCCTTCCTTAAAAGTAGGATTAGGGGAGAGATAATCAATCTATGAATTTATCTAATATTCGAGTTGGTAATGGTTATGATGTGCACCGCTTAGTTGAGGGAAGAAAACTTATTCTCGGGGGTGTTGATGTTCCTTATTCTTTGGGGCTCGACGGGCACTCAGATGCCGATGTTCTGGTTCACGCTTTGTGTGATGCCCTTTTAGGTGCTCTAGGAGAGGGGGATATTGGAGCTTACTTCCCTGATACTGACTCGAAATGGAAAGGTGCCTCTAGTTTATTATTTCTCAAAGAGATTGTAAGCATGTGCAGAGACAAAGGTTTTGAGCTCGCTAATGCTGATTCGGTGGTAGTGGCTGAAAAACCTAAGCTAGCTCATCATCTTCCAGAAATGAAAAAAAATATTGCTTCTACAGCGGGCATAGCAATAGATCAAATAAATATTAAAGCGACCACAACAGAAAAGCTTGGGTTTGCTGGAAGAGAAGAAGGTATCGCGGCTTATGCGGTCGCCTTAATGGTAAAAAATGTCTGACTTTAAAGAACGAATTGTAATAACTGGAATAGGATTAACTGCTCCCAATGGCAACAACCTTAAGGAGTTCCGACACAATCTGCTTAACGGAGTGTCTGGAGTCCAAGATTTCGAAACTAGATATATGGGCAAGGTTCATGCCGGAGTCTGTAATTTTGATGAACTAAAGTACCAGAAGAAAAAGGAACGACGTCGCGGAACACGTGTTGGCTCAGTAGCCATTTACTGCTCACAGGAAGCCATTACCGATGCGGGCATCGATCTCCAAGCTATCGACTCTTCCAGAGTTGGCGTCTATTTTGGGGTGACCGAGCATGGTAACGTCGAGACCGAGAACGAAGTTTACAACATCAGCCAGTACGATTACGATACCAAGTTCTGGTCGCACCATCATAATCCTCGGACCGTATCAAACAACGCAGCGGGTGAAGTAACCCTTAATATGAAAATCACTGGCCCGCATTACACTATTGGGGCAGCTTGTGCAGCTGGAAATATGGGTGTTATTCAGGGGTTACAAATGTTGCGACTGGGTGAGGTTGATCTTGCTTTAGCGGGCGGGGTGTCTGAGAGCATTCACACATTTGGAATATTTGCCAGTTTCAAAAGCGAAGGTGCACTTGCAGAGCATGCAGACCCAACGAAAGCCAGTCGCCCATTCGATAAAAATCGTAACGGCATTGTTTGTTCAGAAGGTGGAGCTGTGTACACATTGGAACGACTTTCCTGTGCGCAAAAACGTGGTGCGAAAATTTATGGTGAAATCGTTGGTTATGCCATAAACTCTGATGCAGTGGACTTTATTTTGCCTGACCCCAGCCGGCAAGCGCAGTGTATACGAATGGCACTCGACCGTGCCGGGCTCAAGCCTAACGATATCGATATTCTTAATGCTCATGCCACTGCAACTCAGATGGGTGACATTCAAGAAACCAAAGCTATCCGTGAAGTTTTCGGTAGTAATAGCAAGACGCGTATCAACAATACCAAAAGTTTCATCGGTCACACTATGGGGGCCGCGGGAACGCTGGAACTCTCGGGTAACCTACCCGCTTTTGATGACAAAATGGTTCACCCTACCATCAACCTAGATGATCTCGACCCTGAATGTGACTTAAAGAACCTTGTAGCTAACAAACCAGAAAAACTCGTCTCAGTCGACTATATTATGAATAATTCCTTTGGCATGTTTGGGATTAATTCCGTTTTGATAGTGCGGAGTCCCTTCGCTAGCGGATTATAATAAGCGATTAAACTCTAACAATAAGTCTTCTTGGCTTAAAATAGTTTTGCTAAATATTTTTGAAGTATCTTTATTGCGGGCATAATGTGAAATGCCATTTAGGTCGGAATACAAATGTAATTATTCCTACTAAGTACTGTTAGATACTGCTAATGGATCAACATTTTGCTCCTTTAGTAAAGAAAATTAGGCTTGAAATTGGTCCAATCTTCAATTAAAATTTATCTAACAGATACCATAGAGAGGACAGTAATGACGATTGAAGAAGTACGTAAAATTATCCTTAATATTCTTGCTGATATTGCACCAGATGAGGATATTAGTTGTATTGATGACAATACCAAGTTGAGGGATCAGATTGATCTGGACTCGATGGATTTTCTAGATATTGTCATGGAGCTGAGAAAACGTTTCAATATAGAAGTACCGGAAAAGGATTACGAGCATCTCGCAACTATGGCTGGTTGTGTTTCATATCTCACCCCTTTATTAAAAGACCGACCATTAGCCAGTTAAGTTTTATCTACCCTTTTTATCCCCAAAATAGAATCATCTGGGTTTACGAACCACTTTGAATGATGTGAGCAAGCCAACCCACTTTTTAGCCCATCCATTTGTCAGAGATGATTTTATTTATAGAGTCTCATTTTCTCGTGAGGGAAACGAGTTTTTGCTGAGAGTTTGCCCAATGTCTAGGGTGGTATAATTCATTCATGCATTACGACACGATCATTATAGGTGCAGGGTTATCTGGCCTAGCTGCGGGTATTCGGCTTGCTATGTTCGATAAAAAGGTCTGCATTGTTGAAAAGCATACCGAGTTAGGTGGACTGAACTCTTTTTATGTAAGGAAAAAACGCACTTTCGATGTTGGGCTCCATGCGATGACCAATTTTACAGCTAAAGGCGTTCGTTCCTCTCCCTTGGGTAAGCTTCTTAAACAACTGCGGTTTAGTCATGACGACTTTCGCCTTTGTCAACAGAAGATCTCTGAGATACGCTTCCCTGGGAAATCACTTTGTTTCACCAATGAGTTTGAGTTTATGCGCCAGGAAGTTGCAGAGCAGTTTCCAGGTCAGATTGACGGGTTTAACAAGTTGGTGAAAAAAATTTTGATGTTTGATGAGCTTAATCTTGATGATAGCAAACCACTTTTATCTCAGCCTGTGTTGGAGTCATTCATCAGTGACCCTATGTTAATCGATATGCTGTTTTGTCCTTTAATGTATTACGGCAACGCGCGAGAAGGTGATATGGACTTCTATCAATTTGTAATCATGTTTAAGAGTATTTTTATTGAAGGCTTCTCAAAACCCGAAGGTGGAATGCTTTATATTTTGAATCTCATGGCTGAGAAATTCAAGAATTTGGGGGGTGAATTAAGAATGGGAAATGGGGTTAAAGCCATCAATGTTAGTCAGAGAAAAGTGAGTTCTGTGACGTTGGAAAATGAGGAAGAGTTGACAACCGAGGCGGTTCTTTCTTCCATGGGTTATGTGGAAACTCTAAACTGTTGCGAGCCCAAACTTACTGAATCAGGAAGAAGCGAGATAGGACAGGTTTCTTTTATGGAATCTCTTTTTATAGTGGATAGGGAGCCACAAGAGCTTGGTTATGATAAAAGTATTATCTTTTTTTCAACTAAACAGAAGTTCGATTATAAAGTGCCGGAAGATCTGATAGACATTTCCAGTGGCGTGTTGTGTTGCAGCAATAACTTTAAATACCCGAAACCCCTTAAAGAAGGATTAATTCGGCTGACTAATCTTGCAAGTTTCGAAAAATGGGATAGTTTGGCTAGAAAAGATTATATTGCAGCAAAGAAGGAATGGAGAGGTAGTGCTTTGGAGCAGTTATTCACATTTTTCCCCGATTTTCGCGATAATGTGGTATTTTTAGACTCGTTTACGCCTAAGACCATAAAAAAATACACAGGTCATATTAATGGGGCAGTATACGGATCCCCAGAGAAGATTAAAAATGGGAAGACCTCTGTTAAAAATCTTTACATATGTGGGACCGATCAGGGGTTTTTAGGTATTATTGGAGCTACTTTAAGTGGAATATCCATGGTCAATCTCCATCTTTTGCGTTAAATATGCACTTCAAAAAGTAATCAAATGAAGAAACCACCACGAAACTGGTTAAAGGGTGTGCTTTCCGCTTACGATACGGTCGTGATTGGCAGTGGTCTAGCGGGAATGACGTCAGCTAATCTTCTGGCTAAGCTTGGGCACAAAGTTTTGCTTGCCGAACACCATTACAATATGGGGGGCATGGCCACTTGGTTCAAACGTAAGGGCGGACATGTGATGGATATTTCCCTTCATGGGTTTCCCTGCGGTATGATTAAAACTTTGCGAAAATACTGGACGCAGGATATATCACATCGAGTTATTCAGCTCAAAAACGTTCGTTTTGATAACCCGCAGTTTTCCGTTAGTACCTCCTTCGACAAAGTCGACTTTACCCACATATTGCGCGATCGTTTCGGTATTTTAAGGGAAGTGATCGATGAGTTTTTTTTGACAGTTCGTGATATGAATTTCTATGACGAAGTGGTTATGACCACCCGTGAACTTTTTGAAAAATATTTTCCGGGTCGAACCGATGTGTGGCGTTTTCTTATGGAGCCAATTACCTATGCCAATGGTTCTACTCTTGATGATCCGGCAATAACTTATGGCATTGTCTTTTCGAACTTTATGGATAAGGGGGTTTTTACCTATCAGGGTGGGACCGATCATCTGATTAAGGAAATGAAGCAAGAGTTATTGCGAAACGGTGTGGATATTCGCACTCACTGCATGGTAGAAAAAATTTATGTTGATGATAAAACAGTGCAAGGAGTTCGGATTAATGGGCAGGATATTCAGTGTAAATCGGTACTTTCCAACTCTAACCTGTTGACCACTATCGAACAGTTGACCGGGGAGGAACATTTTGAGCCCGAATTTATTGAAGAAGTTAAAAAAGTCCGGCTTAACAATTCAAGTTGCCAGGTTTATATGGGAATCAAAAAAGATAAAACAATACCAAATGTCGGTGACTTACTATTCTCATCGGTTGCAGATGAATATTGTACGGATCAAATATTGAGTAAAGCTGTTACCAGCCGGACATTTTCATTTTATTATCCCGAAATTCGTCCGGATACCAATCGCTACTCCATTGTCTCCTCGACCAACGCTCGCTATCAGGACTGGGCCAGCCTGAGCGAAACACAATATAAAAAAGAAAAACATGATCTGGAGCAAACAACGCTCGATGCACTGGATAAATATGTTCCAGGTATACGTAATAAAGTCGATCATGTGGAAGCATCAACTCCGAAAACATTCAAACGTTATACGTTGCATCCTTCAGGTACTTCATTTGGAACTAAGTTTGAGGGGCTTAAAATAAGCCGGGACCTTCCTAAGCAAATCAACGGACTGTTCCATGCCGGTTCAGTGGGGATTATCATGTCCGGCTGGCTCGGAGCGGCAAACTATGGGGTAATTGTAGCGAACGAAACTGATAAATTTCTTCGTCAACTAAGGCCGAGCCTAGCAACCGCATCGGCCTGACGAGACGACCTTTCTTTTCTCCTGGAACTCATTTTGTATAACATAGTTTAATGGAATTTGACTTTAAAGGGCAGACAGCTCTGGTCTCAGGTGGTACGCGTGGCATCGGTCGAGCTATCTCTGAGGCATTTCTTAAAGCCGGGGCAAAAGTTGTAGCGACTTATCTCAGTAACCATGAGGAAGCGAAAAAATTTAAACAAGCTAATGCGGACCACGCTAGCTTTCTCGAGATTCATCAATTTAATGTTACCGATTATGAATCTGTAGAAAAATTTTATAAAGAAGTCGAAGTAAAATATAAAAGCTTTCAGATTCTTGTGATCAGTTCAGGCATTCGTTCTGACTCCATCGTTGGTATGATGAAAGCAGAAGACTGGAGCAGGGTTATTGATACAAACCTGACCGGAACTTTTAATTTAAGCAAACTGGCAGTGCAGTCTATGATGCGTCAGAGGTATGGAAGAATCATTACTTTAACCTCACCTATTGGTAAGTTCGGCTTTGCAGGTCAAGCCAATTATGCTGCGTCAAAAGCAGGGCAGGTGGCTTTCACGCAATCTCTTTCCAAGGAAGTAGCTAGTCGAAAGATAACAGTGAATTGCGTATCACCAGGTTTTATTGATACCGATTTTATTGGCGACTTACCGGAAGAGCAGAGAAAAGCCTATAAAGAGCAGGTTCCTCTGAAACGCTTTGGCACTCCGGAAGATGTAACTTATCCAGTGTTATTCTTGGCGTCGAAGGAGGCAGATTATATTACTGGATCGGTGCTAGAGGTAACCGGAGGACTATAAGATGCCGCAGAATTTTTTGCAATACATTCCCCACCGCCACCCTTTTCTGTTTGTTGATCGTGTAGTTGAAGAAAGTGCTGATACAATCAAGACGGAAAAAGAAATTAATCCGAAGGAACCCTTTTTTGAAGGGCATTATCCTGGAAAACCAATTATGCCAGGAGTATTGATATTTGAATCCATTTTTCAGACGGGTGCAATCATGATGGGCAAACGTATTGCAAACGAAGGTAGGATTCCGGTGCTCACGCGAGTAAACAACATAAAGCTCAAGCATGCTGTCCATCCGGGAGATAAGCTACAAGTCGAGGTGACCCTAAAGGACCTGGTCAGCACTGCAGCTTATATGACTGGTAAAGCCAGCGTAAACGGTAAAATTGCTGTTAGCCTAGAGTTCTCTGCCATGCTCGTTGAGGAAACGAAATGATCTTGTTTGGCTTTAAAGTAAAAAACTTTTTTATTGGCGTAATGGACAAAATAAATGAGTTTTCTTAATCTTGAAAATAAAAATTTCCTCGTCACGGGAGTGGCAAATAAGAAAAGTGTCGCCTGGTATATTGCCAAAACTTTGGAAGAAGAAGGTGCAAATGTTATCTATAGCGTTCGTTCTGAAGACCGGAAAAAATCATTGGAAAAACTTTTAAGAGATAAAACGGTTTTTGTTTGTGATGTCGAGAAAGAGGAACAAGTTGAACATCTGAAGGTTCAGGTCGCTAGACACTGTAAGGTTCTACAAGGACTTGTTCACTCGATAGCTTTTGCTAATTACTCTGAAGGTTTGAAGCCGTTTCATGAAACACCAAAAAAAGATTTTCTCCAGTCCATTGATATAAGTTGTTTTTCCCTGATTCATCTTGCCAATGTGTTTAAAGATTTGTTCGATCAAAAGGCTTCTGTTGTTACCGTATCGATTTCGAACACTCGAATGGCAGCAGAAAACTATGGTTACATGGCTCCGGCAAAAGCAGCCCTCGATTCGGCACTTTGTTTTTTGGCGAAATCGTTCAGTACTTTTTCAAGGATTAGGTTCAACTCTGTCAACCCTGGCCTGCTTAAGACATCGGCCTCAGCAGGAATTCCTGGTTATATTGACTCCTATCTACATGCTGAGAAAGCAACATTGAGAAAAAAGGCTCTGAGCACTCAGGAGGTGGCGAACGCAGCATTATTTTTGTTGAGCGAGCGTGCCAGTGGTATTAATGCCCAAGGTCTAGTTCTCGATGCTGGAATGTCCATTAACTATTTTGACGAGAATTTGATTAAGTGATGAAAGGTTTCATCATGAGCCCAGGATTTGGATGGAAAATTTTTAGCAGTACAAGATCTATCTATGTGACTCTGTGAACCTACTTAATTTAACTATAATCTAAAAAAATTGAATGACACTGCTTCCATTAAGAATGGCGATCCATTTTTTGGGTAACATATTGTTGACGAGAAACCTTGGAATTATTGGATTGGTCTAAAAAATGTTGATTAAACTAGGTTTGATGAATTGTAGAGTAAAATCTTACAAATAAAACTATAGATCAATATTACGTTGTAATGTCGGTTTTCATCTAAGCCTGAAAATTACTACATTCAACAATGGTGTTATTTGCTGGCTGGCTTAGTTCGGTTTTGGGTGTTAAAAAAATCTCCGCCTTTTAATTTTTCGTCATCAGTTTCCCAATGAATGATTTTATCTATTTTTTGCATTAGAGGGATGTGTTTAGAGCAGTGGATATAAGCTTCTTCAACATCAACCTTGATCCATGAAATAGGTTTCCGCGAGCCTAGTTTTTTGGAAGACATTTTTAGTTTTCTTGATAGATCAAGGTCAGCCGTCAAATCTTCATTAGACAGTATTCTCGCTTTTCCGTTGACATGCAATCCTATGGAGTTTTGATAGAAATCAATAAAGAACATCCCTATGTGTGGATTTTCGGAGATATTGCCCATGCTAGCTAAGACTCCATTTCCTCGATACTCGGGGAAAAGAAGAGTTTTTGTATCCAAAACTATAACGAAACCAGTATCGCCAGCACGAAAAGAAGCGTCACACTCACCTTTTGCGTCAGAGGTGGAAATGAAAACCATCTCCTGCTCAGAAATAAATTGTTGCATTTCCGGATTAAGATGATTAAGTAACTGGGAATTGTAAAAGGCTAATGCCCGCTTTTCAGTTTCAAATTTTTTTTGGAGATTATGCTCGCCTTTAGATCCTGGTTTTTTCATGGTGTGAGAGTTTAAAGGTTGGAGTTATGAGGGAGGGCCAGGTTTAGATATTTTTTACGCTCTTCATATAGAAGACCTTTTTCTTTAAGGTATGTGATAGCATTTTCGACCAAGTTATCTTCTGGGTCTTCTCCCATTTTTTCCCGGAAATATTCGCGAATTTGTCCTGCTGATTTCGGTGCTTCGTTACAACAGATAAATGCCCAGGCCTGGGGTCCTTCCAATCTTATCTTTTTGGACTCTAGTGACCTTTGATCATAAACTGTCACAAAATCCATAGCTTTGGTGAAAATCAGATAAGGTAATTGTTCCGACTGATGCCTTTGCTTCCATTCTTCTGCAGTTTGAAATAATTCCTGTTTAAGTTGTGGATCAATTTGGGTGTTGGTTTCAAATTCAAAATCATAAGCAATTTTCAAATGATCAATACTTGGAGAATCATAAACAAAAGGATACGCTTCTCCTGGTGCCGTTATTTTTATTCCATACTCTTCTGGTCTTTGGAAATATGGGCTGAATCGTTCTAGCCATAGGCTACCGACACACTCGGGCGGAGGCAAGTGGTACAGCAACTTAATAAGGTCAATCTGCTGTCGAAAGTCGTCATTGGTTTCGCCAGGAAACCCGATAAGTATATTCCAGTTAATATCAATACCATAATACATTGCCCATTTCATACAAAGAATATTTTGNAAAGGACGAACACCCTTATCCATTTCTTGCAATTGGCTCAAACTAAAACTCTCAATACCAGGTTGAATTACTTTTGCACCTCCTTGTGCCAGAGTCTGGATTTGCTTTTTGGTCAAGTTGCTTTTGACTTCTATAAAAAAATGAAGATCGTAGTTATTTTTAGCCATGTCGCCAAAAACTCCATCGATATATTTCATTTCTAGAATGTTATCAACTAGNCGGAAGCGAAAAGAGTCATACTTTTTTGAGAGTTGGCTAAGATCGGCATGAACTTGCTCGATAGGCTTGGACCGGAACTTCATCGTGCTGGCATTCAAACCACAAAAAGTACAGTGATGTTTTTCTCCCCACCAGCAACCTCTTGCTGTTTCATACAGAATAACCGGATTTTCTAGTAAAGAGGAACCNGGGTCGATATCTCTTAATTGGTCAAAAAAATCATCATAATCAGGAGCCGCATAATTCTGAAAACTGCCGAACATGGCCTCAGGCTCATGATAAAGTACTTCCCCTTCACAGCGGTGGATCACGCCTCGAGGAACNGGACCGTCNCCCTGTTCGAGGTACTTAACTAATTGTGGNAAAACATCTTCGGCTTCTCCGGGCACTACATAATCGATCCAGGGAAATACTCTAAAATATTCCAGACCCATATCGGATTCAAAGTTAGAGCCGCCAAAAAGAATTTTGATATGAGGATACTTTTCCTTGATCCACTTAGCTAAGGTAATGCTGGCTATATTTTGATTGAAGGTTGAAGAAAAGCCTATGANATCAAAGGCNCCCCAGTCACAGGCATCCCNCGACCATTGAAGAAATTCGGGAACCATTTTGGTTTTNACATCGGATAAGAATTCTTTTGGTCGATCAATAGAACGACATACATCTTCAATGTGNGGTGCAAAATGNTGCATGTAGTCCTGATTNTTTTCATTGTCTCCGAAAAGAGGATGAGAAAAAAGCCANTCACCAATTAGAAACCGTTTTTCACAGAGTTGGTTGTAAACTGGCAAACCAAGTTGATGTGCGAAATGNAGGTTTAAGTAGTGACTCTTTACCTCACAACCGTGGGTTTTCAGTAAAGTCGAGAGCGTTCCAAGCTGGATGGATGGATAAATATGGAACCCGAAGGGCATGTTGATTAATGCTATGTTTAAAGGCATACCTTATTGTAACAATAACGAGGAAACCTTCCACAATAAAAAGCCTTATAGTTTATTAAACTCAAATTGTTCTTGCCCCAGTGGGACGTTTTGTCNGGGTCAAAGAAACTGCTAGGCGAGTTTTTTNACTTTAGCAAAAATCAAAAGCTTCTTTGTCATTCTTATGCAGTGTTTGCTAAGAAAGATCTCAGGTTTTATTAAAAAGACTTTGTTCGAATGGCACTTANATTTAAAGAATAATTAACTCAGAGTCTAAAGGTGTCATGTGTCTAGGATANGCAAGGAAGAGTGTTTGGGTCGATATACTAGTGATGTAAAAAGTAACTCTCAACCTCATAAGTCAACTTGTTGAAGCGATCTTGAGAGCTTTTTCATCAACTTTGCCCATAGGTTTTGCTTTACGCCCTTTCTTGTTATACAGGGAAGGAGACTGAATTTGCTGGTCAGACCTTTTTGTAAGCGCCTTAACAGAAATAATTTTTTTCAAGTTGCCAGAACTGTCATAAACTTTTACTTCATGCATAGTCTTTCCTCTTTNATAAGATGTCTTGTCTGCAATTTGGTTAATGAGTNAAACTTTACCGGCAGAGTAAGCACTCTGCCGGGGAAAGACGCTTTAAATTTTTTACTTGGGGACAACTTTTGAGGCTTGTGGTCCTTTTTGACCCATNGTTTTTTCGAATTCCACGGCCTGTCCTTCATGGAGGGTTTTGAATCCATCACCTTGAATCTCTGAAAAATGAACAAAACAATCTTCACCATCATCAGACTCGATAAAACCATAACCTTTGCTCTCGTTGAACCATTTTACTTTTCCTTGAGCCATCTAAATACTCTCCTGCAAAATAAGCGGGAACTTTNCTTTGATCCTAGAATCAAAGTTTCCCAAATTTGAATTTAGGTTGCCATTTTGACCTTNTTCGGTGCAAAAAAAAACCATCCACATTCATGCTTGGATGGATAGGGGAAAAAAGCCCATCAATTTACGCTCCGCTTCATCCTGATAATTTTAAAAATTTATCAACTAATGCCAACCCATTTTTGAGCGAATTATATCATAAAGCATGNCCAAACCCAACCCATTTGTCTGANCTGTGTTAATCCTAAGCTCTTTATCAAGGTAAGATTATTGGTTTTTGAAGAGTTCTATTACTCATGGTAAATATAAATTGTTGTTTTTTTTGTGGTAAGACTCTNTTTTTTNAGTTTGGGAGTTGGATAGAAAAAAATATTCATAAAAAAATCAGCTTTATTATTTAGAGCAGGATTGTAGTAAACGTGTTTTGTGGGTATTATTTTTTTAAATTTATGGGTTATTAAAAGGACTTCTGGTTCTGGTAATTATTAAAATCTATGGGGGTATGCGAATTTAATAATATATGGTCGTCGTTTTGCATAGGCAGGCCTTTGCCTTTAGTAAATTATAAGATCGATATTAATTNAAAAATTAAGTGTAACAAGATTTGGTTTTTGCATAACTTTAGGAATTAAAGAATTACGATGAACAAAAAACATATGGGGCTATGCGTGATTCTTTTTGGGNCCAGCATTTTTTATTTTTTTGAGATTGGCAACTTTTTAAGCTTTGAGTGGCTCAAGGATAACCAGAGACTGTTGGAGATATTCTATCAATCCAACCCCCTAACAGTGATGGTTTGTTTTGTTTCCTTATTTCTGTTTATAGGGCTATTCTTACTTCCAGGGGCGACCCTTCTTAGTGTCTTTTCCGGTGCAGTGTTTGGTCTTCCCCTAGGCCCTTTGTTAGTGAGTGTAGGATCAACTCTGGGAGCACTGTTAGCCTTTTATGTTGCGAGATATATTCTAAAAAACTGGGTGGAAGAAAGGTTTGGAGAGAGGCTACATCCTATTCAGGAAGGTCTGTGTAAGAACGACATCCACTATATGTTGTTTTTGAGACTGGTGCCAATTGCTCCATTCTTTTTGGTCAATATCGCAATGGGTGCAAGCCAGATTTCTTGGAAGGTATTTATGGCAGGAACATTGCTAGGAAAACTACCCGCTATCTGGATTTATGCAAATGCTGGAAGTAACCTGGCAANCCTCCGATCTCTTGCCGACATAAACTCGCCGAGGATAATTGTTGCTCTCACTCTGCTTTGTCTANTTACTTTGATTCCGGTGGNNTATAAAAAGATANAAAANCCGAAAAGGCTCTGAAACCTTTAAGCTACAAGGTTCTACAATANNTAACATGTCGANTAGGATTCGAGTATACAATNTGCCTATTAGAAAACTACTTGTCATGTTTAAACTGCATCATCAAGTCCGGTATTTAGAAACATCAATTTTGGGGCAGATTTCGGCTATGGTGCAGGATCCGCAGAATGGTGAGACGGGTTTACAGATATTTTGCCCAAATGTCACAAGCAGATCGTTATAGCCTTTCCAATAGTACTTGGGTAGCTTGTCTCGCAATACCATTTCGGTTTCATTAGGTGATTTGGTTTTTACATACCCCCAGCGATTAGAAATTCGATGGACGTGGATATCTACACAAATTCCGGGTTTATTATGCCCTAGGATCAAAGTTAGGTTGGCGGTTTTGCGTCCCACACCTTTTAACTTTAAAAGTTCTTCCAGCTTATCGGGCACCCTTCCTTCATAATTATCAACAAGGTCTTTACAAAGTTGTTTTAGCGATTGCGACTTATTACGAAAAAATGCAGCTGGATATATAGCTTGTTCTAGTTTTGCGTTTGAAAGTTTCATCAACTGAGCCGGAGTTTTCGCCAGTTTTAATAAGCGAGCCGAGGCCGGATCAGTTACCTCATCACGAGTGCGCAAACTGATGATGCAACTTACAAGTACTGCAAAAGGATCGTTCTTCTGACTGATAACGGTCACGCTTGGAATTCGACAATCTCGAACTGCCTTTTTCACTTTTGCCAAGACCTTGCTAAGAGGAAACCCCATAATAAATCTCCTTAGTTTTTCCTACAAAAGTAATTATTTATTCAAACTACATTTCACTTTAAAAATTATATTAATGATCTATTTTTTGAACAAAATGGTGCCTATACTCAAACAGCAATGGACAAACTTGAAAGCAGGGTTCGGGCAGTAAAATACCATCTTTTTTTGACACGATTAAACGAAGATTACACATTAAAATAAAAAAGACTTAGAGATAAATCTCCAAGTCCTTATAATTAATGGTACGCCTGGTAGGATTCGAACCTACGACCTACGGATTAGAAGTCCGTTGCTCTATCCAGCTGAGCTACAGGCGCATAAGATGTTTTTTTAACCAAAAACGATTTGGGGTGGCATTTTAATTCTAGATGATATATTTTTCCAGAATAAATTCTTCCTTTTTCATCTTATTTCAGTCCTGTAATTGTAACTAAGACTTTCCCGAGATAAACAGCGAGCAGACAGATCGTAACAGTTCCCACCAAGTTCAGTCCAAAAAGTATATATTGATTTTGTTCCAAAAGTTCTATTGACTCAAAACTGAAGGTCGACATGGTGGTGAATGATCCCAAGACACCGATTGTTAGGAACGCACGTGTTTCCATGCCAACAAAGCCCCTGTATTCAGAGGTGTACATGATTAAGGCTAGAAGCAAACAGCCAAAAAAGTTCACCCCGAGGGTACCAAAAGGAAAAGTTACAAACCCACTTTGAATCCACCCACTGATCCAGTAACGTAAAATCGCCCCGATGAACCCACCTAATCCAATAATTAACCAAAGTGACATGCTTTAAAATACCGCAAAACATACTTTTAGGTAAATAATAATAGTTTGTTAATTTGTTTATTGTTCTAGCCATAAAGACAATTTCTATTTACCCTTAGTTTTATGGTTTTAGCGGCACTGGCTTCTAATGGCGGTGGATAGTGTATTCGTGATTGGCTAAAAACTCGTGCTGTATTGTTGAGACTTTGCCATTAGACCATATTATTTCTATTTGTTGGATAGTTTCATATAGCCCCAGACCAAAATGAGCGATGGGTGCATCATATGAATGGAATCCACCTCCCATTTTAATCTCGCGCATCTGTTGACGTTTGTCCTCAGATCCGTAGTGGACTATAAGTGTGCAGCCGAGGCAGAACCGATTACCTTTCTCATCAATCAGCTTGATTGTGACGCTGTTACCTTCGGTATTGTTATTGGTATAGACCTTGAAGGGACCATACAATGTATTAGCAATGATGTCGAGGTCACCATCTCGGTCCATATCTATGTAGGTATAGGACGAACTGTGATCGTAATCGTCGAGACCAAACTCACCCTGAGCCTGAATGAAAGATTTTCCGTTCTGATTGTGGAAAAAATTGTTTGAGGCAAACTCTTGAGTTATGGGTACACCGTTCACTACATAAAGGTCTTGCCATTCATCATTATCTAGATCGGCGAACCGAGCGTTCCAGCTCCATTCAGCGGTCGAAACTTTAGTTTGTTCAGAGACATTCTTAAAGGTTTGGTTGGTTTGGCCGGATAAAAGTAAGTTGAACTGGGTCTGCATGGGGATTTCATTTTCTGTTGAAATTTTTAAATGTTTGGCTTGGAAAAATTTTTGGCAATAAGTGCGATTGAGAGTGAAGGGATCCAAAATTTTATTGCATAGAGAAGGGGATTTTCTACTTGTAGCTACGAGGATCATACGTGTCACCATACATTCTTTAATCCACTGAGCGTTTTTCAGTCGTGTGCAGTGCTCGGTGATGTCCTGTTTTTCTGGGTTTAACAAAGTAGTTAATTGGTTCAAGTCTCGGCAGATGTTGTGATCGAGGAGGGTTGTCCCGGAATCGCAAAACTCGAGCCCCACATTTTGCATGGTTGAACCAAAAATATTGGAAACCACATCTAGTCCACGTGACATTCCAATATTAGCTAGATAAATATCCGGGATTAAATCGTTATTAAAATCCCCCGTATCAATGCTCATGGTGTTCTGTGTTGTTAGAGGGATGACTCCATCTTGTTGCCGTATTTTATTAAACTCTACGTTAGACTTGCCTAAATAATAAGTGTCCGCGACTCGATAATCATTTCCGATCATGAGGTCAAGGTAACCGTCGGCATTGATGTCTGAAGCTAGAACACTGTGGGTTTGTCCAGGAATCCCTTCAAGAGACTGGGATTTGAATTCCAAATTGTGATTGAGAACCCATTGGTTGACCGCTTGCTTGACCGGGGTACGAGTTAATACTCCCAAATAATAATTACCGTTTACAATATCGGGAAACCCATCAAGATTTAGATCGGCGAAGGCTGATGCATTTGTTAATAGAGCATTGCCGTTTGGAATAGGAAGCACGCTTATCTGCCCTTCAATGGGTAAGGGATTTAGCACAACAAAATTTCCATCGTTAAAAGTGGTCAGGAAAATATCGAGCCAGCCGTCGTTGTTCAAATCGACCAAAGCTATGTTAATTGCTTGTTTCCCATTTAATGCTTCGATATCGCTGAATATCTTTTTGAATCGCGTACCATTCATGTTTTGATAAATTTCGAACCCGTTGTTAGTGGCCACAGCAATATCGGGCCATCCATCTAGATTGAAATCTCCAGAGGCAATGCCACGACCAAAAAATAGCGGATCAAGAAAAATTTTTGGTGTCAAGGAATTGGAATAAGTGATGCCCAGTTCTGTTGCAATACGTTGGGTAAATGGTTTGCCAGTGTCTTTATTACGGGGAGCGTGGGCTAGGGCATGAATTTCCAAGTTTCTCTGTGTAAGTATTATCGGAGCGGCATATCGGGTCATGGGCACTGGGGAGTAATTATTTACTGAACCTTGCAATTTTTCTTTGGGTGGATGAGCATTAGAGCGGGTCTCCGGGGAATCAATAATTGTGTCATACTTTGCCAACCAGTTGATATGGCGGTATTCTAGAAAAATATTTGAGGTATATCCCAGACCAATACCAACTACAAATACAATCATGAATAACTTTACAGCTAAGAATAAAGAGAAGGTCCGGTAGATTATCAGGGCTGAATAAATACTAAACGTCCCGAATGTGAACACAAGTGTTGTCACAAATGCAGGAGAAAGCCCCGACATCAGCATGGCCTGTGCCAGCATGAGATCGAATGCAATAGGCAGAGGCATAAGCGTGCCCATAAAAGAAAGCAGACTAAGATTAAGCAAGTTGACCGGTACCCCGATCAACTTGTCAAAGCTCCAGAGATGGCTTGCAAGAGACCCAAATACCCCGGCTAACAACATCAGAGGGACGGTGCGCGCAAAGATATATAAAAAACTTTTCCAATAATCCAAGCTTGCCGATTGGAAAGCGAGTGGCCAGGATAACTGATTTGAATTGTGTTGACAGCTTGTGGGAGATTCGAATTCGAAAGTCTGCTTTTCCGGTATGGCACGAGTTTTTTCCGAAATTAGCGGAACAATGATCAGAATCAGAATAAAAGTTGCTAACAGTTTCATTACCGCCATATAGAAAGGAAAAATCGAGAATAACATTGTGAGGACAACAATATTCAGTGTGGGAGAGCTAAACATTACAGCCAATGCTGTTTCCATTCTGCTGCCACCTTCATACATGCCTTTAGCAATAGGTGCGACACAGTTGACGCAGACTCCTAATGGAGTGCCTACAAACATTCCCATAAAACTATTACGGAAGCGTCGATCTGAAGACTGGCGGGGAATGTATTTAAGTAGAGTGAAGAATCCTGCCGCGAGAATCAGGCCAAATGCCATTCCACGCCAGTTGGTTTCATACCAGTTCAGAGTGGTGTAAGCCACCTTAGTGAGAAAACTTGCTTTCCTGGGGGCGTGAAAGTGGGCTTCGTGGGTGAGCGGGTCTTCAAAATTTTCACTGCCCGAGAGGGCCGCTTTGTTGTCCAAAGCCGGGTAACGGGAAACGAGCCAGAAGCTGGATGTCACTCCAATCAGAAAAATCAGGAGAATTATAAATTTGCGATTAGCAGTCATTCAAAAGTATTATCGAACACTTAGGGGAAAGTAGTATTTTTACCCTAAAAAACCTGTTAGGGGAAAACAAATTCACAGCAATTTGTTTTAGGTTAATTTCACAAGGCTTGTTCGGCTAGCATAGAACTACCCAGGGTAAAGATCATTCCTTATCGACCCTAAATAAGGAAGGCGGCAGTTTGTCTTAAAGGAGACAAGATTTTGCATACGGACGACTTAGAATCCTCAGCTAATTTTATCCAAAATATTATAGAGAAAGATTTAAATACGCTAAAATTTGATGGGCGAGTTCACACCCGCTTTCCTCCTGAACCCAACGGCTATCTGCATATTGGTCATGCCAAATCCATTTGCCTTAACTTCGGGCTGGCTTCGAAATATTCTGGGAAATGTAACCTTAGGTTTGATGACACGAATCCCAGTAAGGAAGAAGAAGAATATGTACAGTCTATTATGGAAGATGTGCGATGGTTAGGGTTTGATTGGGAAGACCGAGTGTATTACTCATCAGAATATTTTAGTCAGCTCTATGAGTATGCAGTCCGATTGATTAAAAAAGGCAAAGCTTATGTAGATTCGTTGAGTGCGGAACAAATTCGTGAATACCGAGGCACGCTTACCGAACTAGGACGAAACAGTCCTCATCGCGATAGGCCGGTGGAAGAAAATGTGGATTTATTCGCAAGGATGCGAGCAGGTGAGTTTGCAGAAGGCGAGAGGGTCTTACGGGCAAAAATTGATATGGGGTCGAGGAACCTTAACTTACGTGATCCGGTGCTTTATCGAGTGTTAAAGGCGACGCACCATCGTACTGGTAACAATTGGTGCATATATCCCATGTATGATTTCACGCACGGTCAATCGGACTCTCTAGAGCGGATTACTCACTCAATTTGTACTCTTGAGTTTGAGGATCACCGTCCTCTTTATGACTGGTTCCTTAAAGAGCTCGATATCTATCGTCCTCAGCAAATAGAGTTTGCTCGTCTCAACTTGAATTACACGATCCTGAGCAAGCGAAAACTATTGCAGCTAGTGGAGGAGAAGCATGTGAACGGTTGGAACGATCCACGAATGCCAACTTTATCGGGAATGCGTCGCAGGGGTTATCCACCAAATGCTATTCGTGATTTTTGCGAACGGATCGGAGTAGCCAAAAGCAACAGTACGGTAGACTTTGCTCTACTGGAACATTGCGTGCGTGAAGATTTAAATAAGACATCTTCCCGAGTGATGGCAGTGATACGACCTTTGAAAGTCGTCATCGAGAATTATCCAGAAGATCAAGTGGAAGAACTGACTGCTGAGAATAATCCTCAAGACTCAGCTTCCGGATCGCGCAAAATTCCCTTTTCCAAGGTTCTTTATATTGAGCGAGATGATTTCATGGAAGATCCTCCAAAAAAGTTTTTCCGGCTTGGTCCAGATAGAGAGGTGCGATTGAAGTATGCTTATATTATTAAATGTGAACGGGTGATTAAGGATGAAAAAACGGGAGAGGTGGTGGAGTTGCGATGTACTTATGACCCAGACACAAAAAGTGGTTCTTCTATGGGGGGTAGGAAGGTGAAAGGCACTCTACATTGGCTATCTGCTGCCCATGCATGTCGAGCTGAAATGAGGCTATATAACCACCTTTTTTTAAAAGAAAATCCCGCAGACGAAAAAGAATGTCCTGATTTAGGTGCGAGTGTGAACCGCGATTCTTTGGAAGTTGTTCGAACCGGGTTCATTGAACCTTTTTTAAAGGATGCAAGTAAAGGAGACCGGTTTCAATTTTTGCGACTGGGTTATTTTTGTGTGGATAATGAGAACTCTTCTTATGATTTTCCGGTTTTTAACCGAACCGTAACGCTCCGCGATACTTGGGCAAAAGTTTCTAAAAAAAGCACTTGATTAATTTATGCAAACTCAATGTTGTTTTCTTAAACGGAACTTGGAAACTTTAAAAATACAACTAACTATAGATATTTATCACAAGGATTGCTACCAATCATAAAAGGCATGCGGATGAAGCTTTTTATGTTGTTGAGTCCTCTAGTTCCTCGTCATATTTTTAGACCTATAAATTGTTTAGCCAGGTAATATGGTTTAGGCATAATATAATAAAGATTTGGGTGGTCTGTAAGTGTGGCTAAATTTTGATTAAGAAATTTTTTGAGGACTGTGTTGTTCATTTTTTTAATATTTTTATTTTCAAGGAATACTTTGATATCACGAGACAAATGTTTTAGGCGAAAAGCTTTAACGGCAACTGTTTTTCGGTGAGAATGATGTTTTTTGTAACCTTCATTTCTCTTTGACAGGTTTTTGCAATTGTGCTAAAAATCTTCAAGCCTAAAAACAGGCTAGTATCTACCTTAAAGGATTATTATGGAAGTCAGAATAAGTCGGGATGTACTTCTAAATGGGGTGCATAAAGTTCAAGGAATCGTTGAACCGAAAGGGGCGATGCCGATTCTTTCCCATCTCCATCTCTCTGCTGATAAAGATAGCATATGCATACGCGCCACGGATTTGGAAATTGGAACTCTCGGTTATTATTTGGCCAATGTAAGTTCGCCCGGTGCTGTGACACTTAATGCTAGAAAAATTTTTGATATTATCAGGGAACTTCCTGATGAAGAAATATATTTAAAAAAAGAAGAAAATAACTGGATCACTTTAAAGTGTGGAAAGTCAAAATTTCGTTTGCCTGGCCTACCTCCTGAAGATTTCCCCCCTTTACCCGAATACAGTGATAAGCCACTGTTGGAGTTTGATTGTAAAATTTTAAAAGAAATGATTCGCAAAACTTTTTTCTCGGTTTCTCCTGATGAGACACGGCAGGCGTTGAATGGTTTATTGTTGGAGGTGGAAGGTGATAATGCAAGTTTGGTGGGAACAGATGGGCATCGATTAGCAGTTATTTCACGGCCGGTAAAGTCAAACGCTTCAAAAGGGGAAGTCTTGAGTTTCCTTTTGCCCAAGAAAGCACTCTCTGAGCTATTGAAATTGATGGAAGACGAGAGCGCGACGTTTGGATTTTCTTCGCAGGATAATCACTTGGCCTTTATTTGTGGTAAGCAGGTGATAGTGTCCCGTAAAATAGACGGGAAGTTCCCTAATTACCGGCAAGTAATTCCTTCGGACAACCAGTTGAAAGCTAAGTCTGAAAGGAACTCTCTGACCCATGCCTTAAAGCGCGTGGCTCTATTGGCAGATGAGAAATCTAAAATGGTTCGGTTTGAAATTCAAAAAGATAGTCTGACTCTAGTTTCAGATAATACAGACCAAGGGGCAGCCCATGAGGAAATGCCAATTGAGTATGCAGGCGAAGAGGTATCCATCGGTCTGAATGCAAAGTATGTTTTGGATATCCTTAATGTTATAGAAAGTGATTCAGTTACTCTGAACCTGAAAGATCAAAACCATTCCTGCCTTTTTACAGTAACCGATGATGATCAGTATAAGAGCATTGTCATGCCCATGCGTCTCTAAGCTCATTAATCACAGATCAAAAAATTGGTCTAGTTTCTTGTCGCTTCTTGGTGTTTTTCCCGTTACGTCTTCCCATATTTCGTTAGTTTCCATGCAAAGATAAATACTTAGTTCTTTTGAGCGGGACGTAAGGTAACCACGAATGGTTTTGTAGGCTTGATTTCTTAGTGGGCGGAAGTAGCGGAACTTGCCATCTTTGCCAGGAAAGTGTTCGCTATTGAACAAATGAGTATTTGGATGGCGATTAATAATTTTCGACTTTAGATTAGGGCGATACCGAAAGCTTCCAAGGCTCACCCACTCCACTTTATCGATGGGTAAGGTATCGCACAAAATATCGACTAGTTGCTTATACGCTGCTTCCCAACCCGGTATCAAAATTATTGGATCAAAATGAAACCCAATTCGGTAGCCCTTATCCAGGCATGCCCGGGCAGCCTCAAGACGTTGAGTTAAACTAGGTGTGCCTTTTTCTTCTAACTCCGAAATGGTTTGTGGATTCAGCGACCAAGACACAATAATATTTGTAGGGTCTGAATGATTCAATAGGTTACTAATTTGATCTGACTTCGTTTTTAATTCTAGGACCGCATTTGACTGCTGGTTGAAAAATGGGATTAGATGGTTGGTATAAGGGACAATGTTGTCTATCGCAAGGCTGTCCGTTAACTCACCTGTTCCAACTCGAAAATTACGATCTGGATATTGTGTGAACACTTCTTCCAGTTCGGAAAGCAGGTCTTCAATGTTTACATAAGCTACCTGAATGGGATTATTATCCAAAAAATCCTGCAAGAAACAATAAGAGCAATCGTAGATACAGTTCTTTGATAAGCTCACAATATAATAATTGCAACACACCATACCAGGGCTGATGCCCGGACACTTCTTCAGGAAAGAGCCTTTAAAACGAGATAATGCCAAACTATTTTTTCCTGCACCAAAAACATCATACTGCGAGGATATGATCTGTTCGGTGATGGTGGAAATATCTTGAAAACCCTGTCTGGGAACGTCAGGAAGTCGGGAAAGAATTTCTTGTGTGAGAGAATATTCTTCAATTCCTTCTTCCAGAAAAAGAGTGTCCGGTTTATACTTTAAAATAGGATGTCTGGAACCTTTTGTATTTATTGGCATTATTTTGTATAATGAGTTGAGATTAGAAGGTGAGTCTCTTCTTATGCTGTATCTTTTCAGCATAGCCTATTTATCTCATGTGTTTTTTACGGCCAGCTATAAAGAACTACCATATCATTTAACTGAAGGAAAGAACATGAACATTCCTACCTCTTCTCTTTATAACCAAGACATCCAAAAGAAAAAAAAATTTCGATTCGGATTGGTCTTTCTCTTTATTTTTTCGGTGGGGTTAAACGTTTTTTTTCTCTTTTTTGATCAGGAAACTAATGTTTTAGTCACATCTTTATTAAAAACTTCGGAGGATCTGTCGCAGGTCTCTGCCATCGAANCGCCTAAGATATTGCCACAAGAAGTTCCGCAACCTGTGAAGATGGATGCGATCAAGCCAGTGTCACTTACAATTTCACCCGAAAGAAATAATGATAGGAATGTTATTCACTCGTTGAACGTTACAATCAAAAATTCNATGAATTTTAGTGTGTGTAAAATGATAACCCGTGAAAATGGTTGCGCTGCTCTTTCTGCACACCTTGCTCGCCTTATGGCTTGGTTGATGGACATCAAAAAAAGTATGAGAAACGGTGACTCAATGGAAGTATTGTACCNGCGAGTTGATGGACCTGAGCAGTTTAAAGTTCTTAAGCTTTCCTATAAAAGCCAATTGTTTGCAANAACATTTGCNTTCTACTATTTCGATGAGTTTGACCATGGTAATGGAGGATATTTTGACATCAAAGGAAACGAAATTGCTCATCGTATTGTTGAGGCTCAGAGCCCCATCCGTCATTATATTGAAATCACGTCTCTGCCCGGAGATTTTCGCAAAGGTCCAGGAGGGCATTCAGGAACTGACTTTAAAGCTGAAGAGGGGACCCCTATTTATTCGGGGTTTTCTGGAAAGGTACTGCGCACAAACTGGAATATTCGTGCCAACGGTTATTGTGTTGAAATCGATCACCCAAAGTTGGGGATAAAGACTCTCTATCTTCATTTGAGCAGGGTCAAAGTGAAACCGGGGCAAGTCATCCAAGGGGGTCAGCAAATTGCCGAATCCGGAAATACAGGAAGAACATTTGCTCCTCATCTACATTATGAGATTCAAGACCGGAAGAATAAAAAAATAATTTATAGTCCCTTCAACTCTAAGTATCATCAGAGTTATACTCGAAGTATCCCACTACATCACCATCAGGCTTTCAAAAAAATAATCATGCTCTATAACTCTGTGATCAAGGAAAGCTGAATTTTTTTCCTTACTTTGGGTTAAGCTAGGAATATTAAGATCTATTTTGAGCATGGTCTATATATTTTGGGGCTCACTGTGAATAAAAAAAGAAAGCAAGGAAAAGGCAAAAAATTAATTCAAATTCGTATCTGGAAAATTACCTTTGATCTTTTTTTGTTTTTTATCGCTTTAACATTGGCTCCTGTCTTGNTTTACAAGTTTGTTAACCCACCCACTACACCTTTGATGTGGATTCGCTGGGTGGAAAGTGACACTCCGCAGAACCTTCCTCGATATCTTAATACTTGGGTACCCATCGAAGAGGTNTCTCGAAATATTATTAAGGCAGTTTTAGCTGCTGAGGACCAGAAGTTTTTTATTCATAGTGGNTTTGACTGGCTGGCCATAGAATATGCGATNCAAACCAACCTAACGACAGATATGAAAGTGGGTGCAAGCACTATTTCCATGCAGACAGCTCGGAATGTATTCCTTTGGCAAACCCGAACCTGGTTTCGGAAATTATTAGAAAGCTACTTTACGATATTGATTGAATTTTTTTGGAGTAAGCAAAGAATTCTGGAAGTCTATTTGAATGTGATTGAGTGGGGAGATGGCCTCTATGGCTGTGAGAAGGCGGCTCAAAAGTATTTTCAAAGGTCATCAAAAATTCTTACTCCAGTCGAGTCTGCATGGATGGCGGCAGTCTTGCCTAGTCCTCGACACTGGACAGTTAGACCTACCCCAAAACATGTACAGGCTCGACAAATGAAAATTATGGGTACCCTACCATATATGCAAATTTCTAAGTGAGAATGTATTTAATAATTGATTAATAATTCTTATCTCGTAAAACAGAGGTTCTAACATTGAGTACTAGGAATAGCCTTGAATGATTAAAATCAAGATATCAAAAATGTTACAGAGAAAAATCCTTAAAGGCTATCCCTGGGTTTTCAGTTATCAAATCAAAAACCAACTTCCTGAGGGGAAGTCGGAAAATATGGCGGTGATTTACGATCACAATAATCGTTTCTTAGCTATGGGTTTGTGGGACCCAAATGCGAATCTTTGTTTTAGAGTTTTAAGTCTCGGAAAACCTAGAGATATTAACAGTCAATTCTTCCTGAAGCGATTGAAGTCAGCGAATCTAATTAGAGAGTCTCTTCAAAATGAGTTGACTACAGGTTACAGAGTCATAAATGGTGAGAATGACGGATTTCCAGGGCTTGTGTTGGATCGCTACGAAGACACTTTGGTTATAAAGCTCTATGCTTCAAGCTGGTTCCCTTTACTAGCCGAACTCTCTGAACTGTTTCGGAAGGAATTCAGTAGTAAGCAGGTAGTTTTACGATTAGCTCAGAATATTATAAAATCACTGGAACCTAATTCGGTTTACCAGGACGGACTGATTTTATTTGGAAAGGAGAAGTCGAGTTGGATAGAGTTTAAGGAAAATGGTTTAAGGTTTCTCGCTGATGTGGTTAAGGGGCAGAAAACCGGATTTTTTCTAGATCAAAGGAACAACCGCTTAAAAATTAGAGAGATGGCTAAAAAAAGATCTATACTCAACGTTTTCAGTTACTCAGGTGGTTTTTCAGTTTATGCAGTTGCGGGAGGGTGCAGGTCATTGGTGGAGGTGGACAGTAACTCCTTTGCTTTAGAGACATCATTGAGAAACTTAAAATTAAATTTTCCGGACAAATCATTTCCAGCATCAAATTTCAAGCAAGAAAAAGGGGATGCTTTCCAGATACTGGCTAAAATGAAAAGGGAAAAGCGTTACTTTGATTTGGTAGTATTAGATCCTCCAGCGTTTGCAAGAAACAAGAAACAAAAAAAACAGGCTTTAAAGGCCTATTTCCGGTTAGCTAAAGCCGGAGCAGAAGTAGCATCTGAAATATTATACGCAGCTTCTTGCACGAGATATGTTCAGGCTAATGAATTTTATGATGCGGTCTGCCTTGGTATTCGTTCTGCGGGGAAAAAATATGAGAGAATTGTTGAAACGGGGCATGCTCGCGACCATCCTGCAAAATTCCCGGAGGCCTTCTACCTAAAATCTGCCTACTTTAACTTAGTGCAGCACAAGTAACATTAAAAAGTGCTTAAAAAAACTGGTGGTATTTGTTGGGCGCTGAAACGATACTAGTTTATTCGTTCGAAATTGAATTGAGAGTAAATTTACTGCAATCAGCATAAGTCCAAAAGACAAACAATCATTCTTGATTATCTTTTTTTCGCTTTTGCTTTTTTCTTTGTTGCTTTTTTCTTTGTTGCTTTTTTCTTTGTTACTTTTTTCTTTGTTGCTTTTTTCTTTGTTGCTTTTTTCTTTGTTGCTTTTTTCTTTGTTACTTT
>PAJA01000030.1 GCA_002705185.1 Nitrospina sp.
GGTAGACACCGAAACCGAAAGCCACATCAAGCAAGCTCTCGATACATTAATGGCAGGACGTACAACTCTCATTATCGCACATCGCTTATCGACTCTGGAGGGAGCCAACCAAGTTTTGGTCATGAAAAAAGGGAAACTGGTTGAAACTGGACTTCACGATACATTGATCACCACCAACTCGGAATATGCAAAATTATTTAGGCAGCAAGTTCATCTCTAATCGGCAGAAGTAATTGTTTTTTTCCATTCTCAATTTTCTGCTTCAGCAACTTTACCCATTTCACGGAATTTCTTTTCTCGCAAACGAGTCAACTCGACCAAAGGAACCTGAGTCAAACGTTCCAGGTTTTTTCTAAGAGATTTTTTCAGGCGTATAGCAGCCTGCTTATGATTGCGGTGGGCACCTCCAAGAGGTTCACGAATAATTTCATCAACAACTTTAAATTTTAAAAGATTATTCGCTGTTATACACAAAGCGTCAGCTGCCTGGGTGATTTTACTTTTATCACCCCAGAGAATGGAAGCACAACCCTCAGGTGAAATAACTGAATAAACAGAATGCTCCATCATCATAATATGATCACCAACGCCGATCGCCAAAGCACCCCCAGAACCGCCCTCACCTATCACCACACAAATAATGGGGACCTTCAACTGAATGATACTAAACATATTGGTTGCTATCGCTTCGGACTGTCCCTTTTCTTCAGCGTCAATTCCTGGATAAGCACCGGGCGTATCAATAAATGTAATAACCGGCATATTGAATTTTTCTGCCATTTTCATTAATCGAAGTGCTTTTCTATATCCCGCCGGTTGGGACATACCAAAGTTCCGTCTTACTTTTTCTTTGTTCTCTCTTCCTTTCTGATGACCAACTATCATCACAGACTGTCCACAAAACCTTGCGAGCCCCGCAACAATTGACGGACCATAACCTCCGTGACGGTCTCCGTGAAGCTCAAAAAACCCGTCAAAAATTAGATCCAAATAGTCCAGCGTATAAGGCCTGTCAGGATGTCTCGCCACTAAGGTTTTATCCCATCCCTTTAAGTTGGAATAAACCTCATACTTCATCCTGCGTAGCTTTTTTTTTAGTTTTGCAATCTCATGAGTTATATCGCCAACACTATCATACATATGAGACATAGAAACCAAGTCTTGGATCTGGGTCTCTAACGCAAAAATCTCGCGCTCAAATTCTAGAATCTGTACCATAATTAAGTAACTTTTTCTTGTAAATGTATAACTTACAGGAGCTTATCATAAAGTAGCATATACTTCCATCCGTCACACCGGTTCTAAAAGGATAGCCATGTCGAAATATTAGTAGAAACCAAAAATAGGGTGAGTCAGATTTTTCAAATTTTCAGACTCATTCAAAGCTCGGGCTCCTTCAACACCAATTTTATTCTGCCCCAGTTTTAGAGATTCAAGTTTCTCCAAGGCTAGAGATTCGGCTATCGACTTGGCTCCTTCATCTCCTATACGATTAAAGTTTAAATTTAACATTCTTAATCCTTGAAGATTTTGAGATTTTGCAAGTGCCTTAGCACCCGCATCGGTAATATTATTTTTAGAAAGATTTAAAGAAACCAAGCTTTTTAATTTTTGAGAATGTGAAAGGGCGATCACAGCCTCATCGGTCAAACTATTATTTCTCAAATCCAAAACTTCCAACTCTGAAATAAATGGAAAGTCTAGTAATACCATAAACCCAAAGTCACCAATCAGTGCCTTGCCAACCTGATCTAAACGGTTATTACGGTGGAGTTGTTTAAAAGATTCCATCAATTGGAAACGCTTCCAGGCCTCTTTACCGCTTTTCTCAATAGGATTATAGGCCAGTTGTATATTTTGAAGCTGGCGTAATTTCTTTGAATGCGTCAGGTCAATAGCCCCGGATCCATTTATCTGGTTATAGTTTAGATTCAGCTCCCTTAATTGATTCAAGATATCTGAATTAGCAATGGCCTTCGCACCAATATCGGTAATCTGATTATGGTAAAGGTTGAGTATTTTTAGGTTTGAAAAAGCCTTAGACGTTGAAATAATCTCAACTCCTTTATCGGTTATAAAATTATGTTCCAAATAAAGAGCTTCTAGATTTTTTAGGTTAGATGATTCGGCTAAAGCACGAATACCTTCGTCACTTATATTTACCTTATATAGAACTAGAGTCCTGATGGAGCTTACCAATGGTGATTGTGCTATAGCAGCTAAGCCTTTATCACCTAGATTCTTTTTGTTGATCCTAAGAACCTTGTCATTACGCTTAATTTTTTTCTGAATGTACTTCTCGACTGCCTCTCCAGACATGGTCTTCGAAGCAGCTCCTAAGATAAAAACACACAAAAAAATAAGTAATAAAACCTGACTGCGAAATATAAACATAATCTACAAACTTTAGATAAAATTTTTAACGGTTTTCAAGAATTGCTAAGGTATTAGTATTCTAACGGGAGGGAGGCTTGTTTTCAATCTCGTTTAATTGCTTTTCTAAGTCGCGTATTTTACGCGCCAGTTTAGGAAGTTTTGGCAAAAGGGCTATATATTTTTTCCAGTCTGCAAGAGGAACAGCTGGGAAACCACCATAAACCCCATTACTCTCAATATTGCGGAAGGTTGCCGACTTACCTGTGATGGTGACTTGATCACCAAGCGTAACATGATCAGAGATACCAACCTGACCCGCTAACACAACATGATGACCTAATGTACAACTTCCAGCCAATCCAACCTGGGAAACTAGAATAGAATGCTCCCCCACAGTACAATTGTGAGCTACTTGCACCAGGTTATCTAATTTTGTACCTCTTTTAATCAGTGTAATACCCATGGTAGCGCGGTCCACACAACTGTTGGCGCCGATTTCAACATCATCTTCAATCACTACTCGACCAATTTGACTAATTTTGTAATGGGCCCCTTTTTCGTCGAGAGTATAACCGAAACCATCTGCTCCAAGCACCACACCCGCATGAAGTATCACCCTGGAACCTAATTCGGTATCATGGTAAAGCGTAACATTAGGATAGATAGTCGTATGGCTTCCAATCCGACATCGATCACCAACCACCACTCCTGGATATAAATGAACATGGTCGCCAATGCACACATCATCCCCAATGCACACCCCTGCAGATAAAGTAACTTGCTCGCCGAGTTCGACATTTTTCCCAATCACAGCTCGATCATGAATACCGGCTTTGAGTTTGGGATCGGGATGAAATTCTCGCAGCAAACGCGCAAAAGCAAGTTCGGGACTAGGGACAATGATCTGGGAAACAGAGCTATCTACCTCTTCCTTCACTAATACAGCGGAAGCATGAGAGGCATTTAGCATTCCAAGGAATTTTTTTTGAATCGCAAAAGTGATATGCCCAACTCCGGCCTGCTCGAATGCACAAACTCCAGATATCTCTAGTGAGCCATCACCTTGTAACTTTCCGCCAACCAACTCAGAGATTTTTTCCAGTTTCATGGCTTTCCCTTATTTTAAAATTCAAACTGACTTTTCACATGACCAGGTTATGATTAGTGGGGATAACTTTTCCATCAACCAATTCCATCAACCGGTCTAGCCTATTAGCGACTCTCTGACTGTGCGTTACAATTACAAAAGTCTGGCTAAATTCCTGATTTAATTTTTGGATCAAATCTATCAACTGGTCGCTAGCATGGTGATCTAGGTTCCCAGTTGGTTCATCGGCTAAAAGAAGTTCCGGCTGATTAACAAGTCCTCTTGCAAGAGCTACTCGCTGGTTTTCTCCTCCTGAAAGTTCACCTGGCGTATGGTGCATTCGGTCCTGCATGCCAACTGTATGTAACAAGTATTCTGCTCGCTCTTTAGCTAAGCGTCTCTCCTGATTGCGGATAAGAGATGGAAACATAGTATTTTCCAATGCAGAAAAGTCGGGCAACAAATTGAAAAACTGAAACACAAAACCAATATGGCAATTACGAAATTTTTCTAAATAAGCATTTGACTGTTTATAAATATCTTGTCCTTGAAATAAGACGCTTCCCGTTAACGGTTTATCGAGCCCACCCAGAACGTGAAGAAGGGTGCTCTTTCCTACCCCTGATGCACCGACAATCCCCAAGACTTCTCCAGAATAAACCTGTAGACTCGTCTGGGCAAGAACGTGAATCACCTCACGTTTAGTCGAATAGCTTTTATCAACACTGTCGGCTTCTATAAGACATTTTTTTCCTGTAGTGCAGGAACTCAAATCACTCATAGCGCAAACCTTCCACGGGATCCATTCTAGATGCTCTCCAGGCCGGATACAGTGAAGCAAAAAAACAAATAACAATTGAAAAGATTACAATAAGGAAAGAATCAAAATACTCAATTTTAGAGGGAAGCTTATCCAAATAATAGACATCACTGGGAAAAGCAGTGATACCAAAAAGAGTCTCTATGAAACCCACAATTTCGTTTAGATTGGGTACTACAGTAAAACCACCAATACAACCAATAGCAGTACCTGTAACACCAATAATCAGGCCCTGAAAGCTGAATATCTTTATGATGCTGAATCGAGAAGCACCCATGGATTTAAGAATGGCAATTTCCTTGCTCTTTTCCATTACTACCATAAACAAGGTACTGACAATATTGAAAGCTGCTACCAAAATAATCAGGATCAGGATAATGAACATCACAATTTTTTCTAGACGTAGCGCTGAAAATAAATTTTTATTCATTCGCATCCAGTCTCTAGCGTGATAAGGAAAACCCAGACTAATTTGAATTTCTTTAGCTATCTGATCCGCTCTTTCAATTTCTCTGACTTGGATCTCAATGCCACTAACCTTTTTCTTCATAGAGAAAAATTTCTGTGCCGCGTGTATAGAAATAAAAGCAAGGTTAGAATCGTATTCAAACATACCCGATTCAAAAAACCCCACTACTTGGAACAATTTGATTTTGGGTATCAGCCCCATAGGCGTCACTCTTGATGCGGGAGAAATCATCGATACAACATCACCGCGTTGCACCCCCAGCCGGTGAGCCAACTCCCTGCCCAGAATAATTCCAGCTCGGCTTGGTTTTCCAAGGGATTTCGCAGGAGCCTCTAACATATTTAAACTTCCTTGCACCAAATTTTTTTCCAAATCAGAAACTCCTGCCTCCCGTTCTGGATCCACCCCTCGAACCACAACCCCTTTACTATTTTTCCCATAAGTCAGCATCACCTGACTTAAAATAAATGGAGCTGCGGCATTTACGCCTTCGGTCCTCATTATTTTTTTAATGATGGCCTCGTAATCATCCATACTTGTTCTACTGATATTACTGACTACAACATGACTGTTAGTCCCTAGGATTTTATCCCGTAAATCCTTCCCAAATCCTGACATGACAGCAATAACTACTATCAATGCCATTACACCAAGAGCAACACCGCCAACTGAAATCCAGGTATTGAGTGAAATAAATTTCTGAGTACGCTTGGCCTTTAGATGACGTAGGCTAACAAAAAGTTCGTAGGACATATCAGGAGTGAATCAATATATGACCGGTTGGCTTTCCCAAATCAGGATTCTTTTTTTAATTGCGGGAAAAGAATAACATCTCTTATGGACGGGCTATTGGTCAGTAACATGACCAATCGGTCTATCCCTATGCCTTCCCCAGCCGTAGGAGGCATACCATATTCCAGAGCACGGATAAAATCATGATCCATCCAATGGGCTTCTTCATCACCAGCTTGACGCTCTTCAACTTGCTCTTCAAACCTTTTTTTCTGGTCTATCGGATCATTCAGCTCAGTGTAGGCATTAGCAATTTCTTTTCTGCCTATGAACAACTCAAATCTTTCCACCAAACTGGGATCATCTTCTTTTTTCTTGGATAGCGGTGAGAGCTGAACAGGGTAATCAGTAATGAATACTGGCTGAACAAGCTTAGGCTCAACAAATTGATCAAACAGTTTAGCTAAAATCTTAACATGATGATCTTTTTTTTCGATCGAAACCTTATTTGCTAGAGCAAACTTTATTAATTTTTCCGAATCATCAAGCAGGTGCTCACTAATTTCACCAATTTCTATCAACGACTGCCGGAATGTACAACGCTTAAAAGGTTGTGAAAAATCTATCATTACTTCCTGAGTTTCTCCATCTTCTTGCGAAGTATAAGGAAAATGATAATTATTTTCAGGAAATACTCGGTTACAAATATATCGAAATAATTCTTCCGTCAAATCCATCAAGTCACTGTAATCAGCATATGCAGTGTAAAACTCCACCATAGTAAATTCAGGATTATGTTCGGTAGAAATCCCCTCGTTTCTAAAATTCCTATTGATCTCATAAACCCTTTCAATACCCCCTACCACTAATCTTTTCAGATACAACTCAGGAGCCACACGAAGAAACAACTCCATATCTAATGCGTTATGATGAGTTTTAAAGGGTTTTGCTGTGGCTCCTCCAGGTATCGACTGCATCATTGGAGTTTCCACTTCAAGGTAATTACGTTCATTCAGATAATCGCGCAAGGCTTGAATTATACTACTTCTGGTAACAAAAACTTTCTTCACATCAGGATTAACTATCAAGTCTACATAGCGCTGCCGGTAGCGAAGCTCAACATCTTTAAGGCCATGCCATTTTTCAGGGAGAGGAAGAAGCGATTTGGAAAGCAAGGTCACCTTACTTGCGAACAAAGTCAATTCACCTGTTTTGGTTTTTGAAATTCTACCCTCTACACCAACAATATCCCCAACATCAAACTTACCAAATATCTCGTAAGCAGTTTCACCAAGAGAGGTTTTATTAATAAAAACCTGAATATCTCCCGAGGCATCCTTAATATTCACAAACGTAGTTTTGCCGTGCTTCCGCCGGCTCATCATCCTTCCTGCAGTAATATACTCTAAACTTTTTTCATCTAATTCTTCCTTAGATTTTTCGGAATACTTTTTCACAAGAGCAGATAAAGTGGTATTAATATGAAATCGGTTGGCATAAGGAGAAACCCCCATGCCTCGAAGTTCATCAATTTTTTCGCGTCTAAGTTTAACCAGCTGTCCTAAATCTTCCATGCGATGCCAATTCTATTATATTTTGGATATCCTCCGGGAAACCCGGGGCAGTGAACTCTGAAATAACTCCAGGCATAATCTGGTAGGTCACACAAAAAACTTCATTATCGGGCAAACTCTGTATACCGAGTTTCACGAACCACAGTAACTTTAATTTCTCCTGGATAAGTTACCTCTTTTTCAATTCTCTTTGCCACATCCCTAGCCAAGATACCAGCTTCTTGATCATTAGCTCCAGCAGGCATAACAATNATTCTCACCTCGCGGCCAGACTGAATAGCAAAAGTTTTTTGAACCCCTTTGAATGAGTCACCAATTTCTTCAAGTTGGCTCATGCGCTTGATATAGGTTTCCAGCATTTCCCTTCGAGCACCAGGCCGAGAGGCAGAAACGGTATCGCTTGCTGCTACCAAAACAGCATAAGGGGATTCTGCCTCTTCATCTTCGTGGTGAGCTGCTATTGAGTTAATAACAAAAGGATGCTCATTATAGCGTTTCGCGATATCTACACCCAATTGAGTGTGCGTTCCATCGGTCTGATGGTCAATAGCCTTTCCGATATCGTGCAGCAATCCTGATCGCTTGGCCAGAGCCACATTCAAACCCAGTTCTCCAGCAATAGCTCCACATACAAAAGCCACTTCTTGTACATGTTCAAGAACGTTCTGAGTGTAACTAGTGCGATATTTAAGTCGCCCTAATAATTTAACCATCTCTGGATTAATGTTATCGATACCAACATTTAACACAGCCTGTTCACCTGCTTCTTGAATTTGCTGGGTGACCTCCTTCTTACACTTACTAACAACATCTTCAATNCGACCTGGATGGATCCGCCCATCTAGGGTCAGCTTTTCCAAAGCACGGCGGGCCACTTCACGTCTGATTGGGTCAAATCCAGACAACACTACTGCACCAGGGGTATCATCTATAATCAAATCGATCCCAGTTGCTTGCTCTAAAGCACGTATATTTCTTCCTTCCCGACCGATGATCCTCCCCTTAATGTCATCGCTAGGCAGTTCGACAACCGAAACAGTACTTTCCGCCACATGATCTGAAGCAAGCCTCTGGACTGCCATGGTAATCAGCCTGCGAGCTTGATCGTCNGCAGTCTTTTTAACATTTTCTTCGATTTTTTTAACTTCTCGCGCTGCATCCATTTTGGCTTCATCAACTATCTTGTTTTTGACCTCTTCCCGAGCCTTGTCGGCAGTGTATGAACCAATCACCTCAAGCTTTTTCAGCTCTTCCTGAACCAATTCCTTATATTCAGTTTTTTGTTGCTCAGCCTCTTTCTCNTTNGCNAAGATCTNGCTGCTTTTATCTTCAAGTTCCTTTTGNCGNGTCTGAAATTTTTGAGCTTCAGTTCTGAGTTCTCTTTCTTTGACTTCCAAATTGTTTTCCAGAGAACGCAATCCTTCTCTCTCGCCTTTCATTTCTTTTTCAAGTTCAGCTTTTACTAACAAAGATTTTTCGCGTGCTTCAATTTCGGCAGACCTCAGCTTTCTAGACACTTCTTGTTCCGCTTCATCGACAAGTTTTTTTCTACGCTCTTCCGCTTCCTTTATCTGATATTCGGTAAACATTCTGCGTAAAAAATATCCAATGGCATAACCAATCATCAAAGCAAAAGACATCCCCAAAATAAGGGTTAGCAAGTTAACTTTAATAGTGGTGAAGATATGCATAGCAAAACCTCGATATTTAAAATAAACTGAAGTCGTCTTCTAAAGACTCAGCAGTTTATCGTTTCATTTTCAGTAAAAATCTTTTGAACCCTCTCATCCCAGAAATCCAAAGACATCGATTCCAAAACTTGAAACTCATAGGCCACTCCAAAACGGAGTGCTTTATCTCGCAACTGTTTAAAAAGCCAGTCAAAATAACCACCTCCGAAACCGAGTCTTCCTCCTGAACGATCAAAAGCCAAACCTGGTGCGATGACAGCATCGATTATCGTCGGAGACACCGCTCTAGATTTTTTTTTGAAAGGCTCACGAATACCGTAAGAGCCTAATTCAAACTCCTGATCCATACTAGTGATTCGACATATCTCTATCTGCTTTAGCTTCTTTGACACACGTGGGACATAAACTTGTTTCTCGTCTTTAAGAGCACGCGAAATCATTTCATCAGTATGCACCTCGTTACCAAATGAGAGAAAAAACATTACATGTCGACAAGCCATAAAACTCTTACATGCAAATACTCTATCTTCCACAGCTCNACTTAAACTTAAAACTTTATTCAAGCTCATNAAATTTCGTCTACGCTTCATATCTCGACGAATCGCAAACTTACCCACTTCGGTGGAGTAAAAAACCATTTTCCGTGCCCAGGTTTATTGTCCGAATATCAATAGGTTGCAGCACAAAAAAAATCGTTAACCGTTAAGNTTTGAAAGGGAAGCAAGATAAACCGACCGAAACCGGCAAAGGGGAGGCAAGGTGNAAGTCATCTCCAAANAGGGNNNATCTNACNTTNTAGTGCATATATTAGCTAACGAAACAGGCTTNCCNATTNCGTCCATATTTNACTCCCAATTGTGTCCGGTTCCTAANANTTNAGAGCCGGATATATATTCAGGCTTGGTCGGGTATGGCCTCAACCCGTTAAAGCTCTTAAACATTCCAGAAGTCCCCCCGTTAATGCCGGGCAAAAACTATTTTTTGAACCTGTCAAGGACAGGTGGGGAATCCGTGCACTGCTTTAGGCTACCTTCCCAAAGAAGGCTTGCGCACCACAGTCGATCCATCAACCCCTTTCACTAACTGTTGGCTCAAGAAATTAAGTTCTTACTCAAACACAACAGGGAGACAGCATTCTAAATTCAAACACATACTAACATAAAGCCCAGCGCCTCTCAAGAGCTATATAGGGCAAAAAAACTCCTATTTTTCAATAGCTTGAAGATCCTTNTCGAGAGCAACAATCAATTGCTGAATTTTCTCATCTTCCACCCTATCTTTTGCTTCAACATGGCTTTTTAACTCCAACAGTTCCTGACAAATATTGAGGGCTGCCAGAATAGCCAGATCCAAAGTCGAGGTTTTACTAAGAGCATTAGCTAGATCTTTCATCTTGGAATCCAAATAGCTAGCAGCATCTTCTGCACAGACTTCCGATGAAGAACTCTTCAAACTATAAGTTTTTCCATAAATCTGTATTTTTTTACTACTAGCCATATTGAATCCGATCGGATCATTTTTTCAGGGTTACAAAAACTCAAATAACGCCTTATAAAGGGCCCTTAATCGACTGGGGTTTTATTAATCTAAATCAAATTTTTCTAAACTCTCTAAAAGAATTTGAACCTTCATCCTAATTGCCTGATTATCTTTTTCATTTTTCCGGTTTAACGACTCCAGTTGAGAAAGGCGCTTGAGTGACTCCTGATTTAAACTTGCTTCCTCGATCAATATCTCTTTTTCACGGTTAAGTTGATCAATCTGACACGACAGTCTCTGGTTTTCCTTCCTAAGACGGTGAAACTCACCCATCAAGGCCAACACGCGTTCTTCCAATTGATGAATATCCGGTTTAGGCATGGCAGAATCGTAGCACCGNGATATTTGAGNGTCAATAACCGCTTATTCNCTTAGTGACGCACCAAGCTCGCTCTTTAAAGTTTGAATTATTTTTTCGAATATTGGGGCCACCTCTTCATCAGAAAGGGTCCTGTCGGCTGATTGAAAAGANAAGGCAAAAGTAAGGCTTTTTTTATCATCCTGAATTTTCTTTCCCTCAAAGTGATCATAGAGTGCGACCTTTTGAATCAAAGGACTACCGGTTTTGAAGATCAAGCTCTCGATTTTTTGCGAAGTGACAAATCGGTCCACAAGAATAGAGATGTCTCTGTAAGCCTCAGGAAATTTATCAATTGGTTGAAAACGATTAGAAGGAGGAAGCGAGTTTTCCAAGGCTCCCAGATCGAGTTCTAAAGCATAAACATTTTGTCCGACTTCGCTAACTAATTTCTGCTTGGGTGAAACTTGAGCTAAATAACCCAGCTCAATATCATCGATACGAACTCTCACTGATTTCCCCTGCAACAGAAATGCCTTGCTACGAGGAGAAATGTTTATCTGCATATGCAATTGTTCAGCAAGAGTTTCAAGGGTTCCTTTAAGATCATAAAAGTCATACTCTTTGCCTCTAGGTTTCCACGGAGTTAGCTCATAAGGCCCCAGCACAATAGCTGACAACACCGCTTTTTCCATACGCACCCCAGATGAATCTAAAAAATAGACACTTCCCACTTCAAATAGTTTGAGTGGTTTCTGTCCCTTACTTAAATTAAGCGCGGCGGTCTTTAACATGCCCGGAAGTAGGCTGGTCCGCATGGTGTCATTTTCAGAGCTCAATGGATTGTTGAGTGTAAGCACCTTGTCTTGCTCTGAAGCAAAAGCTGTTTTAAATTCTTCAGCATACACGTTATCAATAAAACTATAATGAATTGTCTCGGAAAATCCGGCACCACATAAAACTTCACGCGCTTTTTTAATAATACTTTGCCGGGCCGTAATCTTCACCGGCCTCAGGGCCGCTAACGGGAACACCGTATCGAACTTGTCGAAACCATCAATACGGGCAATCTCTTCTATCAAATCAATTTCGCGAGAAAGGTCGGGACGAAAGCTGGGAATGTTAACTTGCATAGTTTCTGCGGGTTCTGTGATCTGCATACCCAATCGAGAAAGCAGATCCTGAATTTGTTTCGCGCTAAAACTTCCCCCCAATAGCTGGCTCACACGACTCACTCTTAACGAAACAATTTTCGATTTTTCTTCTTCAGGATAAATATCAACTCGACCGGAACAGATTTCTCCGCCCGCTAGCTCCTTTATTAACAAGGCTGCTCTAGCTTGAGCGGAAACCACACCCTTCAAATCCACACCACGCTCAAAACGGTATGAAGAATCAGAACGTAATCCATATTTCTTTGAGCCTTTCCGAATAGTGGTGGGATCAAAACAGGCGCTCTCCAGCACAACATGACTAGTGGTTTCAGAAACCTGACTGTTTGTCCCGCCCATAATCCCGGCCAATGCTACAGGTTTATCGCCATCAGCTATAACCAGAGAATCTTGCTCCAGTTTCAATTCAGTTCCATCAAGACTGGAAAAAAGTTCGCCTTTTTTTGCCCGACGTATAACGATTTTATTACCAGTTAGCAAATCCCGGTCAAAAGCGTGTAAAGGCTGGCCATATTCCATCATCACAAAATTAGTGATATCTACAATATTGTTAATAGGACGAAGGCCAATAGCGAACAGTCTGTCTTTCAACCACTTTGGGGAGGGACCAACTTTTATATTTTCTATTACCAAAGCACAATAGCGAGGACAAAGTTCTGGTTCTAGATTTTCAACTGACAAACGATCTTCTATATCCACCGTTCCCGATTCAGTCGAAAGAGTTTTCATGGGATCAGACAATTTAAGGGACTTTTTCAATAAAGCTGAAACTTCACGAGCCACACCTATATGAGACAAACAATAGCCTCGATTAGGCGTCACATTCAGTTCCAGCACTTCACTCTTTTCCCCGTCCGGCAGGTCAACCGTTTCATGGCTTTCAATTTCCAGTCCCGCCATGGTCAGGACATGACCGAGCTCATCCGTAGGAACATCTATCTCGGTATACTCTTTCAACCAATTAACTTGTACTTTCATTAAACTCCCTTATTTGCGAAATAACACATCAAGCAATTATATGTGAACCCCTACTAAAAATCCACCGGGCACTCCTTCATACAGCTTGTTAAATATACTCCAAAGTAATCTTTCGTTTTTTAAATTATGCCATGAGTTTGTTTTCGGCTCGAAAAACTCTCCACCATAATAAGGTATGATGAAAGGGCAAAATTCTATCGGACAGTTATGAAGCTCACAGAAAAAAAAATTCTCTCAATGATGAAAAAGAAAGTCGCGCGCCCTATGAAGGTTGCGGAACTTTCCCGTCAACTTGGCGTGCCCGAAACCCAGAAACGGGAGTTTCGAAGTCTCATTAAAGAAATGACTGGCGAGGGAACCTTAATAAAAATTCGTGGAGGACGCTACGGGCTTCCCGATGAAATGAATCTGGTAACCGGAAAACTTCAAGGCCACCCTAATGGATTCGGGTTTGTAGTTCCCGACAATCAACAGGGGCAAGACGATATTTACGTTAATCGACGTCATATGAATGAGGCCATGCACAAAGATTATGTCGTGGTTAGAGTCGAATCAGAACGGGAGCCGGGAAAACCTCAAGGGCGTGTTATACGTATTCTCCAACGCAATACCACACATATCGTCGGCACTTATGAAACCTTCGGTAGAGACGGATGGGTCATCCCCACTGAGTCCAAGTATTTTCATGATGTCTTTGTTCCTGGGAAAAATCGTAAAGGAGCCAAAAACGGACAAATCGTCCACGTAGAAATTGAGACCTTCCCGACCCGTCACAAACCTCCCATAGGCAAAGTGATGGAAGTATTAGGCTCTTCCAACGATCCAAATGTTGAAATCCAATCCATCTTCAGAAAACACGGAGTTCGGCAAAGCTTTTCTCCAGAATTGCTTAATGAAGCTAGAGATATTGGAGCGACAGACCCCGCCGAATCTCTAAAAGAACGAAAAGATTTTACAAAGCTTCTGACCTTTACTATCGATGGGGAACGTGCCAAGGATTTTGATGATGCGGTTTCTCTGGAACGCTTTGAAGAAGGATACCGGCTTGGTGTTCATATCGCCGATGTCAGTCATTTTGTGCGAGAAAATTCCCTGCTCGATCAAGAGGCCTTTGAGAGGGCAACCAGCATCTATTACGCCGACGGCGTGATACCCATGCTTCCTGTTTCTTTATCCAACGAAGCTTGTAGTTTAAAACCCAATGAACCACGACTTACTGTCAGTGCCATCATGGACTTCGATAGCAATGCAAATTTTTTAGCAGGTACGCTTCATTCCTCAGTCATCAAAAGTCAGCGCCGATTTACCTATAACGAAGTTCACCAATTATTGGAAGAAAAAGGGGACGACCCATTTTTGCAAACTCTGGCAGATATGCATCAACTCAGTCAGCTTCTGAGAAAAAAGAGATTCCAACACGGTAGTGTCGATTTTCAAGTACCCGAATCAGAAATCCATATGGATTCTGCGGGTCAAGTCAAACACATTAGTGTTAGCGAACACAACTCGGCGCACGAACTGATCGAGGAGTTTATGCTTGCGGCCAACCAATTCGTTGCCCTCAATTTACACGAACGCAGCATACCTTCGATACATAGAATCCATGAAGCACCGGATCCCGATCGAATAATTGGATTCAATGAGTTTGTCGACTCTTTCAAATTGCGTCTTCCTTCACCAGTCCGCTCAAACGATTTGCAAAACCTAGTGCAAAAGGTCAAAGGACGAACTGAAGAGAGAGTCGTCAACACCTTGCTTCTTCGGACTATGAAAAAGGCGCGCTACTCCGAAGCCGACCCCGGCCATTTTTGCCTCGGCTTTCCTCATTATGCTCATTTCACTTCACCGATACGCCGTTATCCCGATCTAATTCTTCATCGGATCATCAAGAAATACATGAAACGTAAATGTCCGCAGAAAGAAAAAAAAGCTTTGCTGTCCAAACTTGCTGAGGTTTCCGAACAATCTACTCATATGGAAATTAAAGCCATGTCCATCGAACGAGAAGTGACCGACCTACGCGGAGCCCAATTCATGGTAGATAAGATCGGTAAGACTTTTCATGGCGTTATCACAGGTGTTACCGGGTTCGGCTTTTTTGTCGAGTTACAAGAGGTGTTTGTCGAAGGGCTTGTCAGAGTTTCCAGTATCACAGACGACTATTACCTATTCATAGAAACCGAACACCGGCTCATTGGCCAAAGACGCCATCGCAGCTTTCAAATCGGTGATAAAGTCAACGTGCGGGTCTCCGATGTAGATTTGGGGCAAAAACGCATCAACCTGGTTGTTCTTGCTTAAACAATTAAAATTCTTACAGGAAAAATTTTTAGTAAGGTTCCTTATCAAAACTCACCCTTAATCTCAAAAAACCGTTTATATAATCTATAAAGAAGCGATTTAAAAGGTAGATCGAAGTTTCACCTCTTTCATCAAATGGTTGTGGTTTGAAACATTATTTGGTATAAAGATCGTTTACCTAAACCTTTAAATACTGGCACAAATTATCATGGCAAACGTAGAGAAACTGCAAGAACACCTTAAAAAGGCTAAATCTAAACTGGCAGAATCCAAAGGAACTGAGGCTGAAGTCCGTAAGCTGAAAAAGAAAACTAGACGATTAGCTAGAAAATCAAACAAACTCAAAGCCACCGAAAAAATGGCAGAGTTGAAAAAGAAAAAGAAAAAAGATCGTAAAGCCGGTACCTCAGAATAATCGGATAACATCCGATTAAGATAGAGGAGTAGTTTTTAACAAGTTTTTTTCAGCTTTAATTAATTGGAGTTACTAGTGTCTTTTGATATTGATCATATGGCCTTGCTGGCAAGGCTGAAGTTAACCTCTGACGAAAAAGTCAAGCTTTCAAGTCAGATGGGGATGATTATCGAATACATAGAAAAGCTCAGCGAACTCAACACTGATGATGTGGAACCTACAGCGCATGTGTTAGGAGTCAATAACGTTCTTCGCGATGATGAACCATCCACAAAACCTCTCGCAGATCACGACCTGATTTCCAATTCACCTGCTCACAAAAAAGGGCACTACGAAGTGCCTCAGATTATTTAATTCGCTGCCCCGGATATCACAAGTATTTCTTAATTTACTTTAAGACATTTTAAAACCCCCTTCATTTCATTTCTCGCCCTTAAGAAAAGAGGAATAATATGATTGGCGTATGTTCATAAATATAATAACTAGATACCCCTCTTTATGCATCGCACAACAATTACTCAGGCTCGAGAACTTCTCCAAAACAAAAAGATCAGTTCTGTACAATTGACCGAGGCGGTGTTCTCACGCATTGACGAGGTCGAAGATAAGGTCCAGGCCTTTGTGCACCTCAGCCGAGAGAAAGCTTTGCAACAAGCTCAAGATGCCGATGCTCGCATCGCCGCTGGAGAAGAAGCTCCCCTTTTGGGTGTCCCCATCGCACTGAAAGATTTGATCTGTACCGAAGGCAGTCGTACCACCTGTTCGTCAAAAATTCTCGATCAGTTTGTTGCCCCTTATAACGCCACCGTTACAGAAAAATTGAATCAGGCGGGAGCTGTGATGATTGGCAAAACCAATATGGATGAGTTTGCTATGGGGTCTTCCAACGAAAACTCTCATCACCATCCAACAAAGAACCCCTGGGACTTGGACCGTGTACCTGGAGGCTCCAGCGGAGGCTCATCCGCTGCCGTTTCGGCGCACGAATGTGTGGCTTCACTCGGCAGTGATACCGGCGGTTCCATTCGCCAACCAGCCAGCTTTTGTGGAGTGACAGGACTGAAGCCAACCTACGGACGAGTGTCTCGGTTTGGGTTGGTAGCTTTTGCCTCTTCCCTAGATCAGATCGGACCCTTGACGAAAACCGTTGCCGATGCAGCTACTTTGATGAACGTGATTGGTGGTAAAGATCCGCGTGATTCCACCTCCGCCAATGTTCCCCTTCCAGATTTCACCCAGGCTCTGCGAAAAGACGTAAAGGGCATGAAAGTCGGTATTCCAAAAGAATATTTTACCGGTGGAATTGACCCTGGTGTTGAAAAATCCGTACAGGAAGCTATCCGCACACTTGAGTCTATGGGAATGCAAACGGTGGAAGTTTCACTGCCACATCTTGACTATGCCGTGGCCACCTACTACATCATTGCCTGCGCCGAAGCCAGTACTAATCTTTCACGATATGACGGTGTCAAATATGGCTATCGTACTGAAAAATCAGATAACCTCGTCAATATGTACGAGAATACTCGGGAGGAAGGTTTCGGCGAAGAAGTCAAACGACGAATCATTCTTGGAACGTTTGTACTTAGCACTGGGTATTACGATGCTTATTATTTAAAGGCACAGAAAGTACGCACATTGATCAAACAAGATTTTGAAAACGCGCTGGGGCAATGTGATGTCATTGCTTCACCTGTCACCCCCTACCCCGCTTTCAAACTCGAGGAAAAACTAGAAGATCCGTTACAGATGTATTTAGCAGATATCTATACCATCTCCGCAAATCT
>PAJA01000031.1 GCA_002705185.1 Nitrospina sp.
CCCTTCCACCTTTCGGACTGGGGTTGCGCTTTGCGGAGTCCCACAGTAGCGCATACTAGTTTCTAACCGCTGCCGTCTGTACCGACCAGTTAGAACAAACTACTGATAATAAAAAAAGGGCCAAACCTTGCGGAATGACCCTCTAATATTTCTAACCCATTTCTAACCCGTGATTTCAGCCCATTCTCAAAATGAAGGCTGGGCGTAACTACAGGCAAATATTTGAATTTTAAATGGTTATTGCTACTAGGCGAGAGTAGCCCCAAGGGGAATCGAACCCCTCTTTCCGGCGTGAGAGGCCAGCGTCCTAGCCGATAGACGATGGGGCCATACATATTTTTTCTGTAAGATACCAAAAGCATAATAACAGCTAAACTCGGAAAAGCAACCTAGAGGCCTGCTAAGGTGCAGACAGTAGTTTCTTTTATTTAATCTAATTCAAACTCCCACATTAAATAGCCTATAACTCGATAATCGTCTGATGTTTTAGTAACCCCAATTGGAGAAGCTATACCTATTTCCCACTCTTTGGATAATTTATAAATAGTACCAGGTGTAATATATATATCGTTTGTGTTTCCGCCATCTAATTTATTATTGTTACCATTTATTTCTAACGTTGCACGCCAGAGCTTAATAGGAAAAAAGGCTCCTATGTTCCATGAAATACTATCAACTTCAGGGGCTAAGCTCTCAGGAACATTTCTAACCTGTTTAACCCAGTCAAAACCGAATTCGAAAAAAATTTGGCTCTGGTTAAGTTCAGGAAAGTCACGTGCCACTACTATAAAGGGTTGTACTCCAAAAAAACCTTCTGTGAGTTCATTTTCTACTGTCCCTACCGGGAGTTCAATTAAATTTCCAAAAGAAAAATGTGTGTTCCCATCACCCAACCCCATCCAACTATATTGGGCACCAACCTCAATGTTTCCAACGCCAGCAATTGTTGGGTTATTCTTCGGATTCCGGTATAGTAATCCTTCCCATTCGAAGATAAGCTGAAACTCATCTGTAACTCCATATTCAACCTCGAATAAAGTTCTCGCTTTTTTAGCATTTTGGTTATTTCTAAAAGATGGAAATAAAGTAAATTGAATCTCATTTTTTTCCTGAGGATACACAAGGTTTGATTGAAACATCTCTTGAATAGGCTGAGGAATTATTTTATCGCGGTTTTTCTCTGGGTCAGCAAATGAAGAATAAGGGAACACAAAAAAAAGAGCTGTAAAATTTGCTAGAAGCAAAAATCGAAAAATATTTATTGATAAATTAGACAAACTATTTCTTCTTTTGAAAGTGGTATCGCTAACTTGATTCAACAACTAAAAATGAAATATTGAGATATAGAAATTAGGAATTTCTTTTTATATTTAGTTCAACAAGATCCCTCAAAAGGTAAGCTCACAACTGTCTTTTGACCACTTCTAGAACCAGGGAATTCTTTGAACAAGGACTTAATCATGAAAGGAATAATCGTTGGCAAATTGTCGCATCTTCCTATACTTGCTACCCTTCCTTCATACAATTTTTTTACGTTTTCACTTTTTAGAGACTCAGCCAAAACAATATCAAGAGCTAAGTTTTTTGAATATATTGTAGTTTGAAAAGGAGCCATATCAACAACACCATATAAAGGCATTGTGAATCCCAAGCCTGAAAAATAAGATGAACCATTATCAAAGCCATAAATTGAACCGGGCGAATAGATTCTTCCACCAATAGTTCGATTATACATAGAAGTACTGGAAGTAGAGGTTTTGCCAAAATCAACACCATAAGAAGCAAATGCTACATAGTCTGTTGTTTCATTATTTCTGATCAAACTAAAACCTCTTTTCTCTAACTCAACTACTATCAAACTTTTATACAACTTCCACTCTAAACTAGGTTTTAGCTTAGGGTCAAAAGGTAATACCTTTATAGTTTTTGAAGACCAGTTATTTGGCAGTTCATGGAAAACTGAAACATTTGACGTAATATTATTAGTGCACCCAAAACAAAGTAGGCATAAAAAAGCAGCAATTTTTTTTACGTCCTTCCCCATTTATTCATCCTCTCAATTTAGTATTGCCAAACATAGCAAAACTACATATCAAATACTCTAATTTCAATCACTTTTTGTCTCCCTAAATTATTTATTATTTTTTAAGAAACAATTTAACTTGACTTTTTTATTGATATTGATTATGATTCTCATTAACTTAATAGTTATACAAACAAATGTCAAGCCTATCTATAATTTTAATGATTCTTTAAAAATTTAGGGGAGTTGAGATATGGAGCTTAAATATGACAAAAACAATCAATTAGTAGTTCGTTTGGCAATTGTAGAGTCTCAATTGAAATACGCAAAAGAACAAATTGAAATATTGAAAAATAGAAACGAACAACCTCATACCAAACCTTTCCAGGTTAAGTAGGAACGATTATAAAAAGGGTGATCTAGAGGTTTGGTAAGAGACAAATAGGAGCGGGAATGAGGAGTTATAAAAGATAATTTAGTTATGATTGAATAAAATGGCAACGCTTTTATAAAGAGAGAACTGCTTAAAAACCGTCTTTTTCCATGATAGGCGGACCAGACTTACTTTTCTTTTTCTCTTTTCGTACTAAATCTTCCGCTTCCAAGTCTCGTTTATTGACCCCAAACAGCAGGAAGACCATCAAAGGATAAGCCGGTAAAGAAAGCACCCCCCAAGTTGCCATAAACTTGCCGCTTGCTGAAATCGTGCCCCCACCCCCTTCATCTCCGCCTGTACCAAAAGCTAAAAATAGGACAAAACCCAATAGCATACCCAATAGTGAAGAAACAGCTGTTTTATGCGACACTTCATTCATATATAGTGTAGACAAAACCGGAAAATCACTTACATAAGCACCAAGTAGTCCAAGTGTAAACATAATAAAAATCGCCATCATCAAAAAATCATTGGTGATGGCCACAGTAGCAACTAACTGGTAAATGGGAGCCCAAAGAGCGACAATAAATGGGTTACGATAAATATTCATGCTTCCTTTCAAAAGCCCACATCTCGAATGTTAGGCAAATAGCAATAGCTTATTAAATAAGGTTTGCAGCCAATTTAAACCCTTGCTGGTTGCCTCCAAGCCTAATGAAACTTTTTAAGGAATTGGCTCGGGTACAAGGATTCGAACCTCAACATCCAGAATCAGAATCTGGCGTCCTACCGTTAGACGATACCCGATCAATAATTCCCTGAATATCTTATTTATAATAGATTTAGATGCAAACACTGTCAAGCTTGATCGATTTTAAAGGATAACTTTCTATATGCGTATAATTTCTGGTTCGGCCAGAGGAACCAAACTTGTCAGCCTAGGCTCTGCCAATATCCGCCCTACCCTCGACCGGGTTAAGGAGTCATTTTTTAATCAGATCGGACCCGGCCTGGAAGGGCTCACTTTTCTAGACTTATTTGCGGGCAGTGGTAGCATGGGCATTGAGGCGCTCAGTCGAGGAGCAGATGCGGTGGTGTTTGTTGAGCCCAACCCAGAAGCTCAGCGGATCATCCTAAAAAACCTTAAAAAGTGCAAAATAACATCCGAGCGCTGGGTTTTATTGAAATATCCTGCCCTCAAGGCATTGAATTCTCTTCAGGAGCGAAGCTTCGATCTAGTATATTTAGACCCTCCTTTCGCCGATGAATTGTATGGTCCAACATTACGGGGACTGTCCTCATCAGGAGTAATATGTAAAAATGCCCTTATAGTGGTAGAGCATTCTCATAAAACTGTTTTACATAAAAACTATGATAAACTTGCGTTATATAAAGATAGGCGCTTGGGCGATTCCTGCCTGTCCTTTTTTCGTCTTGAAGATTCCCTTTAAAATATGACCGATAACGAAAAAATTGTTATAGCAATGAGCGGTGGGGTAGATAGCTCTGTAGCAGCCGGGATTATGAAGGAACGCGGCTTCGATGCTGTCGGTGTTTCTCTACAATTATGGAACTATTCGAATTCAGATAATCGTTTCGGCACCTGTTGTTCTCTTGATGATATGGCTGATGCTAGGCGAGTGGCAGAGCGGGTTGGTATACCTTTTTATATCCTCAACATGGAAAAAAAATTCAAGGAAGAGGTAGTGGACTATTTCATCTCGGAATACATGCAGGCGAGAACACCCATTCCTTGCACACTGTGTAACCAGAAACTAAAATTTGAAGAGCTGATCCACAAGGCCGAGTCTTTTGGAATTCGTCGAGTTGCTACCGGACACTACGCCTCTATAGTCAAACATTCTTCTGGGAAATTGATGGTACGTCGTGGTCGCGACCGGTTTAAGGACCAAAGTTATTTTTTGTTCAACCTGTCACAGGAACAACTAGAGCGACTGGAGTTTCCACTTGGCGATATGGATAAAAAGGAAGTGCGCGAACGCGCCAGGCAACTTGGCTTAAATGTGGCCGAGAAAGCTGAATCACATGAAATTTGTTTCATCCCCGATAACGATTACCCAAAGTTCATTGCCAAACAATTAAACGGAAAATCCCTGCAGGAGGGAGATATTGTCAACTCTGCAGGTAAGGTATTAGGCAAACATCCTGGTTACCCCGCTTTCACTATCGGACAGAGAAAAGGGCTCAACCTCGGTGGGCTTAAAGAACCTCATTTTGTGACACATATTGACCCAGTGCGAAACCGTATTACTGTTGGCCCTAAGCAAGAGCTGGCCCGGGCCGACTGCACAGTTAATCAAGTGAAGTGGAGCTTGGATTTTTCTGGTCCATTTCGTGCTGATGTACAGATCCGTTATCGACATCATGGAGTCCCCGCAACGGTAACAGCGCTTGACGGATTGAGAGCAAAAATAGAATTTGATGACCCACAGATTTCCATTGCACCCGGCCAGTCTGCAGTATTTTATCAAGATGACTGCGTGGTCGGTGGAGGATGGCTGGAATGAGTGAGGCGGTTCAAGTAGCGGTAGAGGCTGCTTTAGCAGCCGGGAAGATTCTTTGCGAGCGAAAGGACTCTATCGGAGAGATATCTTACAAAGAATTTTATGATCCTGTCACAGAAATTGACCTCCTTTGCGAAAAGACGATCATAGATAGGGTCAAGCAAACATTTCCTGACCATGATATTTTAGCCGAAGAGTCGGGCAATTCCCAAGGCAGTTCCTCAACAAATAAATGGATCATTGATCCACTCGATGGCACACTTAACTTTTCACACGGTTACCCTTGCTATTGCGTTTCGATTGGATTGGAACAGGAAGGTCAGCTTGAGTTGGGTGTTGTGTATAATCCCTGCCTCGACGAATTGTTTGTTGCCGAGCGAGGCAAAGGTGCCACCCTCAACAATAAACCCATTAAGGTTTCCACTATCCCTACTTTGAAAGAAAGCCTTCTCGTCACAGGTTTTCACCCCAAAGTAATCAACTCACTTGATGACAACTTAAATCATTTTTGTCGATTCATGAAATTATGTCAGGCTGTGCGTCGTCCGGGTTCCGCTGCTATGGATCTAGTGTATACAGCAATGGGTCGGTTTGAAGGGTTTTGGGAGCTCAAACTTTGCCCTTGGGATGTGGCTGCAGGAGCATTGATCGTGACAGAAGCCGGAGGAACTCTTTCAAAGTTTGATGGCGCCCCGGCAACGATCTACGACGAAGAAATTCTAGTCAGCAACGGCCTTATCCATCAAGAGATGGTTGATGTCCTGCAGCACTAGCTATGGAAGTACCTTGCAATAACTTACAAACCAGTAAAGGGTTATCTCGGTCTAAAAATTCCTCTTCCTGTTTCAAGAAAGTCTAATGCAAAGTTTCTAAATGATGAAGAAAATATTCCTGATAATTTTTATTATTTTAGGTGGGTGCCAGACCACACCGGATAAGGACTGTGCTGTTTGCGCTCATGACCTCTATCTATGGAAAACTGCGGTTGATAGAGTTGCAAAAAACAACTTTCACGATGAGGACTATAACGCCATAGTGCACTACAAAAACTTTTCTAATGCGTGGGTAACTACAGGAAACGACATTCATATCACTGATGACCTACTACATCAATTAACTCCAGACCAGAGAGTGGCTGTCGCAGCACATGAGTTGGGTCATTTAAAAGCAGGACATTATTATTCCAGTATGGGAGTTTCCATCCTTACATCCATCGCCTTTTCGGTCGCAAATATCTTTGTGCCCGGCTTGGGCTATGCCGAATATGTGGTCAAACCGGCTGTGGTTGGCGGGTTCTCTCGCCCACAAGAACTTGAGGCCGATAAACTAGGAGTTGGTTATTTGGTGAAGGCAAATATACCACCTCACCATTTGATCGAAGTATTTAAGATTTTTCGTAAAGAGTCTGGAGACAAGTCTGATGAAGCCAGCTATTTCTCCACCCATCCATCTTCAAAAGAACGCATTGAACAGATAGAAAGTTTTTACAAGAAACCTTCATCTCAGGTGAAGGAAAACTAATTTTTTTCAGCAGGATCAGGTTTCACCAGGTAGGTGTAACCATTCAGCCCCTCTTTGTAAAGACTAAGGAAGTCATCGGCCTCTTGTTGAGTGACTACGCCTCTTTGCACACACCCGATCAAAAAACCATCAACACGTCCCGCGAGTTCATCAGCGCTAAACTGAACATAGTCCAAAACATCGGTCACATCTTCACCTTCAATGACCTGCTCGTAATTTAGTGACCCATCATCCTTAAGTGAAACATGAATGGTGTTGGTGTCGCCAAACAAGTTGTGCAAGTCCCCTAGAATCTCCTGATAAGCTCCAGTTAAAAAAAAGCAAAGCGAGTAGTCTTCTCCAGGCTTGAGCGAATGAACACGCAACGTATTTTCGGTTCCTCTATTGGTACCGATGAAGTTGTCAATCCTTCCATCCGAATCACAAGTAATGTCTTCAAGCGTCGCATCACGGGTAGGCTCTTCACACAGTCGGTGGAGAGGAACCACAGGAAAAACCTGATCAATTGCCCAGGAGTCTGGCACTGACTGGAAGATAGAAAAGTTGCAGAAGTATTTATCTGCCAGCCTGGTTCTAAGAGATCTAATATCCTCGGGAAGAAACTTCAGTCGGGAACTCAGCTTTTCGATTTTACGACAAATTCCCCAGTAAATACGTTCAGCCACAGAACGGTCAGCCAGAGAGATCAGGCCCAGCAAAAACTTATTTTGCACCTCATCCTTCAAATGCAAAGCATTGTGCCATGACTCAATTAAGTTTTTATTTGAGGTTGAATCGAGAACATCAAAAATTTCCTTCACCACATCCGGAGCATCCTCGGAAATTTCAATCTTGTCACTCCACTCAGGAAAGCTGGTAACATCCAGGACGTTCACAACAAGAATTGAATGATGAGCAGTCATAGCCCGACCCGATTCTGAAATGATATTTGGGTGCGGTAGGTTTTCGGCCTGACAAATTTCTAATAGATGATAAACAACGTCGTTGGCATATTCCTGAACTGAATAATTAGTACTGGAAGCAAAAGTTGAGCGCGACCCGTCGTAGTCAATACCCAATCCCCCTCCCACATCTATGTACTGAATATTGCAACCAAACTGCATCAATTCAGAATAGAACCTTCCAACTTCTTTCAGGCTGTCTTTGATTCTGCGAATATTGGTGATTTGACTACCCAAATGAAAGTGGATTAGTTTGACACTGTCGAGAATATTTTTATTTTTAGCAATTTCTAGGGCTTCCATTAACTCCATAGTATTCAGACCAAACTTGGAATACTCCCCAGCTGATGAGGACCAACGACCCTCCCCTGCACTCACTAACTTAATGCGCAGTCCAATATTAGGTTTGACACCGAGTTCTACTGCCACTCTCTCAATCAACTCTAGCTCGTCAAGTTTTTCGACGACAATGAATACCTTCTTGCCCAACTTCTGGCTCATCAATGCCAAGCGAATGAAAGCTTCATCCTTATAACCATTACATACCAGCAAAGCTTCCGGATTATCGAGGATAGCGAGAATAGCATGCAATTCTGGCTTTGACCCAGCTTCCAGCCCTATATTGAAAGGCTGCCCAAACTTTACAATCTCTTCCACCACCTGTCTTTGCTGATTAACCTTGATGGGATAGACACCCTGATACTCACCCTTAAAGCCATATTCTTCAATAGAATTTTGAAACGAATTCGCAAGATTGGTAATGCTGGCTTTCAGAATGTCTGAAAACCGAATTAAAACTGGTAAAGAATATCCTCTAGACTGTATGTCATCAACTAACTCTTTAAGGTCTATATGGTGTACGCTCTTTTTGTCGGGGCGCACAACAATATTTCCCTTAGCATTGATATCAAAAAATCCCGCACCCCAGCCATTAATATTGTAATGTTCACGGGCTTCTTCAATGGTCCATTTAGTCATGGCGGGTTTGTACCTTGGCAGTTTATCCCTACGAAATGCAGAATTCTTACTTAAGTCTAGAGAGCTATTTCCAGTCAGAAAATTTTAATGCTCATAGCTTCCAAGCATTGCACTGTAGTTAATGATGAATGAGTTAAACTACCGTATCGAGAAGAAATGTCAATTGAAAACAAAGAGATTCTTTGACACCAAAATCTATGATATAAAACCGAGGTTATATTACTGAATCACTAATCTGGAAGAGCCATATGAAAGTTGAAGATGTAGAAGTTCGAGACATTGCCAAAAACTTCGGTACCCCCGTTTATGTATACAGTATGGAAACCTTGCGTGTTTCCATTCGTGAGATCAAACAATTAGCTCCTGTTACCCGTTATGCGATGAAAGCTAATTCCAATATCCATATTCTTAAGGAAATGCTTAATAACCAGGTAAAAATTGACGCAGTCAGTGTTTTTGAAGTACAACGTGCTCTGCGAGCTGGGTTCCGTACTGACGACATCTGCTTCACCAGCGATGTATTTTTCAATGATGACGATGTAAAATTCTGTCTGGAAAATAATATTTACTGCAATTGTGGCACATTGGGAATGGTCGAAGAGTATGGCAAGGCACTAAAAGCTAGAGGTGCCGGTTCCCCTAAAATTTCCATAAGAATCAATCCTGGCGAAGGTGCAGGCCATTCAAAAAAAACCAATACAGGTGGCCCCTATAGCAAACATGGAATCTGGTATCAAAACCTAGATGAGGTCAAGCGTCTTGCTCAACAATATGGGCTAACTGTTTCCGGAGTTCATATGCACATAGGTTCCGGTGGGGATATGGAACATCTCAAACGCATAACAGGAAAACTTGTGGAGTTTGCCAAACAATTTGAACATATCGAAACTGTAAATTTTGGAGGCGGACTGCCCTACCAATATGATCCTGATAAGCCGCAGGAAGATATTACTGGGTATAAGAGCATTCTCGAGGAACGCGCAAAACTATTAAAGGATCATTTTGGTCGAGACATTGTTTGTGAAATCGAACCAGGAAGAAGGTTTGTCGCAGGCTGCGGAACTCTGATTGGAGAAGTACGCTCTCTCAACCATACCTTCGATGAAGAAGGAAAACGTATAGATTATGTGTTGACCAATGTCGGCTTCTGCCATCTCATACGCCCTATGGCATATGGATCGTTTCATCCAATCTGGTTTGATGGTGATGATCTGGGAGCAGAGCAAGACCTCATCGTTGCAGGACCGGTTTGTGAATCGGGAGACGTGTTAACACAAAAAGATGAAGAACCGGTAGCACGAAAACTACCCCTACCAAAACCACGTGACTGCATTGCCATAGGCGGAGCAGGAGCTTACGGTCACGTAATGTCCTCCAACTACAATTCCCAGCCACTTATTCCGGAAATCGTGGTCGATGGTGACAGATGCAAACANACCCGAGGCCGTCAAACNCTTGATGANATTTTAAGAGAAGAAAAAAAGTAGGNCCTCCGAAACAAGCNTNGAAGAAAGTCANCTTNACANGTAAAAGTTNCCATAAAATTTTAAANAAATCTNNAACTTTTTAAAAATTTACTCTTTTTATACTTGTCTTTTCCAACAAAAAAAACAATTCCATGTGCCGCAAAATACCTCACACTAGCATCGTCCCTTGACAAAAAGACTAGAGCCAAAAAAAACCTGAGTACCAATACCTTAAAATAATGAGTTGATTTTCTGAGCCATTTGCACATCAGCAAGGGTGACACCGCTTGCAGTGTGGGTCCAGTAGCGAATAGAAATACGTTTATAGTTGATGATGATATCAGGATGGTGATTATTGACTTCCGCCATTTCAGCGACTTTCTTCACAAACTCGATACCCTCCATATATTTAGAGGCGTGGTGAACCCGTTCAATAAAAGGCACACCCTTTTCATTTTTTCCAGTCTTCCATTCCGGTGCCATCTCTTTTAACTTTTCTTCCAACTGTTGTTCGGGGAGGGCAATCTTTTCTACCATTTTTAAGACTCCAAAATTTAAATCCCGCCACATGTCGGGTTCGATGATTAAATAAGTTTATCCAGTTTTTTTCTTAGGGTTGTTTCGTTTGCCTTATACACAAAACTTTCTTTACCATTGATGCGCACCACTGGAATACGTTCTTTATAACATTCAAACAGGATAGGATCGGATTCAATATCTGTCAAAGTCAAGGTCACAGGGTAATCAGGAAGTACTCGTTTAATAATTGCCTTCGCTTCATCGCAGAGACAGCAGTCTTTTTTAGTCAATATTTCAATACTAATACTCATGGTTTTTTAATAAAAGACCTTATTAATTATTTAGCTCTTTCCCTATTAACTCTTTATCAAATGAATAAGAACGAGTTTATTATGTCAATGGAGGATGAAAAAAAATCGCTTGACGAGCAGGAAAAAATCTAATGACTTACAAATATCTCTTTATTTGGAAGAGCGATTATAAAAGCCAATATCATTGCAATAAAATACCCTATTTCTCTTTGCTAAAAAGGAAGTTTTTATATTTTTCTGTACGCCAGAGAAACAAACAATTATCGTAAGCTAACCTTCCATATAGCGGCTACATGGAGTGAGTCATCGTTGTTACTTTACCCCAGATAATGAGGACGATGAATATTAGGATGAACCCGACCAGGATCACCATCGCCAATGGGCGTTTTTTCCAGTATCTTTCTTTATTTTGATCGACAAAGGGAATAGCAGCTAGAAACAAGATTATTAACGGTGGCGCAACAATCAGGGAAGGTACCCAGAGATTTTCTAAAGCAAAGATCCAGACGAACTGCCACGGCGGCTTAGTTACCTCCAAGCCCAATACAGGCTCTTCTCCTAATGGTGGTGCAATGGTAAGTGCTAGCAAACAGATCAACAGAAAAACTCCCGCTCCCGCTCTCTGAAGATATGCCATGTGCTGAGTAAAAGGTATATTTTTACTTTTTTCCTGCGCTCCAGGCAAAGAAGATAGTTTGTGGTATTTAACATAAAATAAGTGCAAGCCCAACATCAGTAAAGTAATGATTGGGAGCAATGATATATGGGCCATATAAATTCGATTTAATAACGGTACCCCAGGCGCAAAGGCCTCTGTCAATGGCAAACCAAAAATACCTATTTGTTCCGCCACCCAGAGAAAATGTGCTAGTGCTTCATATGCTTCTTGATCCCATTTAATAACTGTTCCGGTAAACAGTAAGGTAACCATGAGCAGCATTAGGCCTATACCAATCAGCCAGTTTATTTCACGTGGATTCTTATAAGATGCTGTAAAAAATATACGTATCACATGCAGGGTCATCGTGACAGTCAAAACTTCCCCAGCCCAGAAATGAATACCTCGAAGAAACCAACCCAAATAAACTTGATCGACTAAATAATGAATACTTTGGTTCGCACGCTCGGGATTTGGCACAAAAAACTGAGCCAACAAAATACCACTGACAGCAAGAACCGTAAAGGAGGATAAAGTCATTCCTCCAAGAGAATATTTTATCGAATTAGAGTGTTCGGGAATATCGTACTCAAGAAGATGAAAGCCTAAACGATCTTGCAAAATTTTTGAAAGTCCGTTAGCCATTAGATCATTCTCCCGGACGCATAAATGTGAGACCGGCAAAAGCTAAACCGGCAAACAGGGTGATTCCCACAGCAGTTCCAAAACCTTTGCTGGAAGAAGAAACCCATTTATGGCGAGAAAGCTCAACTTTAGGCTCCTCATGTTTGCTATGGTCGCCCTGCATTTTTTTATTACCAGTAGACATTGGCTCTACCAACTCGTCTTGTGTAAACAGATCAGTCGGAGAAAACATATTATTAAGTCCATTGTCGGATTCTAAAGGTGGCACCGGCTCACTCTCTTTAACTGAGTACATCGAGTCAATAGCCGCTGGTTCATCTACTTTTTCTTCCTCAAGGTTGTGGTCCCCTCCATCTGCAAAAATTCCAGGAATTGGACACAAAAAAATAATCACCAGAAAAACTAAAGATGATATGCGGATGGTGTTCATGATTAACTCCCCAGAACCATTTGAGAAAAAGCTTCCAAAGTTTCGTCGTTCGCCCAGTCCCGAGGCCCAATAGCCTTATGAACAATAAGGCCCTCTCTATTAACTATAAATGTTTCAGGGACACCTGTAGTCTTATAAACTTTTTTTGCGATTTCACTTTCAGGGTCAAGCAATACAGGAAAAGTAAGGTTAAATTTTTTCATGAATGGTTCAATCAAGCTTTGGTCGGTATCGATACTGATAGTAAGCATCTCGAAGCCAAAATCTTTATATTTTCGATACAGCTTTTCCATAGAAGGCATTTCCACTTCACAAGTTCCGCACCAGGTCGCCCAGAAATTGATGAATACTACTTTTCCGCGATAGTCGGAAAGCTTTACCTTTCCTCCAGCCAAAGTAGACAATTCAAACTCAGGAGACAAAAAGGCCTCTGCCGGGTATTCAGTTTCAAAAGGTTTTAAATCGACCTTATTGAGTGACATTACAAAAATCGATAAGAGCCCAGCAACCAAAAGGGTGTAAGGAATATAAATACTGATGGGTTTATCTTCGACTACATTTTCCATAATTAATTTTAAGTCCTGCGATAAGGCCGATAAAACTTTTTATCCACGGCAATTACAATTTCGTCTAGCGTTTTTCCTTCATTATACAAGTCATATGCATAAAGCACTTCACCCAAACAAATATCGCATTTAGAACCATGTTTGTTCGTGTAACAGGTAAGAAGAGTTTTATGCCCATGATTCTTTTTACAATGACAATAACAAAACAAACTATCTATAACCTTAGGGATTTCAGCAGCAATACGGTAGGCTTCTGCTATCCGCCCTGTGAATGAGGCATCGGACATAATAGGGCGAGTTTCAATTAAAAACCCTGTTGCGGGGGCCACAGGTGGCACTTTAATCTTTGGCTTTGTACCCACATAAATACCTCCCACAACCAGACAGACCAAAAGACCTAAAACGATAGATGATATACGTTTTTTACTTAGTATANTGGTCGGCTTTTTATTACCTTTTTTATTGCCCATAGTNTTCCAAAGTAACGAATTAAGGTNTAAATGTAATTACGTGGTTATCAATTAAATTATATGGACTGCCCAACCTCAATTCAAATGNATTTGTTACCATCTATAANAGAGTTAGTTTNTCCACGTCAAAAGATCACGGCTGGGTATTCGCAAGTCCAATATGAGTTGCTGCTTTGACTAGTTGATCTGAACTTTTCCATTGCAACTTATCTTGAGGAATGAGTACATCGCCTTCAGCATTTCTGAAGGGACGCCATTCGCGGTCTAAGTAAACTTCATTCGGCCTAAAACTTCCCTTGTAAACTAAAGACGCATTATCGGAAATATAGTAACCAAGATAAAAATATTTTATTCGGCTTTCGAGGGCATATTCCATTTGTTTCAACACGCTGAAAGTTCCCAAACTCATTTTTTTATCAGAGACTTTATAAAAAGTATAAATGGCAGAAAAAGACTGGGATGTTTTGTCACCCAGTGCAACGCCAATGAGCTTTCCGTGCAGATAATATTCGAACTCAATTCCGAATGGAGTGTTCACATAAAAAGATAGTCTGAAGTTTTGCTCATCTTCTACATCATCCTGAAGGGAAGAAAATTTTTCCTTATGCATGAGATAAAGCTCAAACTTCTCTTGAGTATATTGAGGGGTAGTAATTCTGACCTCAACATCCTTGCATGAAGATAAAGCCCGTTTCTGGTTCCGGGTTATTTTGAAATCCTCGGTCCGCACCCGAATTGGAATACATTTATAACAATCCTGACACTTGGGTCGAAAAAAATAATCCCCAAAATGACGCATACCATGAGCCAGCAAGTATTCAAACTCGACCTCAGAGACATCTTCAAGCAAGTATTCCTCGAAAAAGGACTTCCTATCCTTAAAATATCCGCATTGAAATGATCTTGAATCGATAAAATGGGCTAACATATTCAACTTACCCCGCGAAGCAGTGGAAAACCTTTAAAGTTTTATATCTTTTAATCCTTTATTCTATAATATTTTTCAGTCATTTGACATAGCGGGATATAAAACTTCCCTGCTAATCCCCTTTTTTAAGTTCCCTTCAGTCAACGTGTTTGAAATTTCACCTTTTTTATGATTAAATTTTCTATTGTATAAGACAAATATCGGAAAACTTTTTCAAACACTTCAAATACAAGGTTTTCCCCTTTCTCTTCTGGAGATATATAGACTTGAAGGTCTCAATCATCATTCCAACCCTTAACGAGGGGTTAGTTCTCGAGAAAGCTCTGACGCAAATACAACAACTTTCACCTCATGAGGTGATTGTAAGCGACGGTGGAAGTACAGATAACACCTGTCATATTGCTCAAAATTTTAGTCATTCTCTTGTGATTGGTTCTGCAAGTCGCGCCAGACAAATGAACGCTGCTGCCGACAAAGCCACCGGAGACCTCTTACTTTTTTTACACGCTGATAATCGACTCGAGCCTGAAAGTTATAGGAAAATGTTGGAATTCATGGATAACTCTAAATGGATTGGAGGTGCATTCACTCTATGTATAGAGTCCAATAAATGGTCTATAAATTTGATCACTTTATTAGCAAATATCCGCTCCAAATATTTAGGCCTTGCTTATGGTGACCAAGGGTTCTTTGTCCGCAAAGAAGTTTTTAAAAGTATGGAAGGGTTCTCCCCCATTCCTATTTGCGAGGATATGGAATTCTATCGTCGCTTGAGAAAAAAAGGATCAGTGATCTTGCTAAAAGAAAAAGCGCATACGTCGGCAAGACGCTGGGTCAAGGAAGGGGTTGTTTTCACCACAGCACGAAATATCTTCATCGCCATCCTATTCGGAATAGGGTTTCCTCCCCGCACACTGACGAAGTGGTATCAGACCATCCGCTAGCAAACAAAATTTTCTAATGCTTTAAAGATTATAGGGAAGGTTCTAAAAACTAGAGGATTTCAGTGAATACCAGTATCATCCAGATTACTAAGATAACATTGAAAACTACCCCAACATGGAAAAAAATATTGAAGAATCTACTGTAGGTGAATTTATAAGTTTGTTTTGGTTCGGTCACAGTTTCAGTCCATTACCAGAGTGGTTAAGCGTTTTGCCAAATCTGATCCACGGATCACCTTTCGCACAGGACGCTCTATAAAATTTAGACTCATATAAAGCCTCTCCAGATTCATAAAGGTTTGTGAATCAGCAATTGCTTGACCGCCAGCATCCCTTATTTCATTACGCCAGATACTTAGAACATTTAAGTTTTTCAGGCTTTCAGATTTTGCCAAAGCAATGGCCCCAACATTTCCCATCTTATTCGAGCACAAATACAGTTTTTTTAAATTATTAAAGTACGGGCTTTCTGCAATTGCCTGAGTGCCCTCATCACCAACCTCTGTACTATCAAGATGCAGCGCCTGCAAGCTGGGTAACTTCTCTGAACAGGCCAAAGCACGAGCACCTTGGGGACCAATGGGATTAGAGTCTAGAAACAAAACTTCCAGGTTTTTAAGGTTTGGGGAACTTGCAAGCGCCTCAGCACCTTTGGTTCCGATATTATTAGCTTCCAGCATAAGACATTTCAGGTTTTTAAATATCTCGGCATTAGCCAAAACTTTGGCTTCTTCATCTCCAATAAGATTGTTGTTAAGGTAAAGAGATACGAGCCCTGTAAAACCTTTTACCCGGCTTAAGATTTCGATGGACTCGGCGCAAATCTCATTCTGGCTAAGAAAAAGCTGCTTCACTGAAGACAAGTCTTCAGCATGGCAAAGTAGACTCAATTGTTCTGGCCCTATATTTTTGTCTTCTAGGTCGAGCAGTTCTCCATTCGGGGTCAAATTTTCCATAATGGTTTGCTCAAATTTAGATTTGACGACCTCTTGCAATAGAAAAACCCCCAGAAATTAACATAATGATTAAATACACTTTAAAGGATTTCATTTAAAAGATCAAACACCGGTTTAGTCTTCCTTTATAATAAAAGTGTAGGCAGAGTTAATGCTCATGCCTTTAAAATTATAAATATTTTTTTGCACACTGTCCGAGTGATGAATTGGATGGAGGATTGAAATGATTGTTGGCATTCCAAAAGAAATTAAAGCTGATGAGTACCGCGTGTCAATGACCCCTGCCGGAGCCCACGAACTTATAATACGTGGTCATAAAGTGTTGCTGGAAGATAAGGCAGGAGAAGGTAGCGGTATCACCAATCAGAATTATCTAGATCAGGGCACCCAAATTGTTTCTAGACAGGAAGTCTTTTCTCAGTCGGATATGATCGTAAAAGTAAAGGAGCCTCTCCCAGAGGAATACGGCCTGTTAAATGAAGGGCAGATACTGTACACCTACCTTCATTTAGCACCAGCCCCAGAACTGACGCAGGCTCTGATGGATAGGAAGATAGTTGGTATCGCCTACGAAACCGTTCAATTACCCGATCGATCTCTTCCTCTTCTCATTCCCATGAGCGAGGTAGCAGGACGTATGGCTGTCCATGAAGGCGCTAAGTATCTTGAACGTGAAAATGGTGGGCGTGGCATTCTCCTCGGTGGTGTTCCCGGTGTTGATCCCGGCCATATAGTCATCATCGGAGGAGGCATAGTTGGGGCCAATGCTGCGAAAATGGCTATTGGTACAGGAGCCCAAGTTACTCTCCTGGATATTAGCCTACAACGCCTTCGTTATCTTGATGATATCTATGGTAGTCGACTTAGAACCCTAATGTCGAACCGGTTCAATTTACTGGAATCACTACTTACAGCAGATCTCGTCATTGGTGCTGTGCTTATACCTGGCGCCATGGCTCCACGCCTTATTACTCGCGACATGCTCCTTCCGATGCAGAAAGGATCGGTCGTGGTTGATGTTGGTATCGACCAAGGAGGTATCCTTGAAACTTCACACCCTACAACCCATAGCGACCCAATTTTTGAAGTTGAGGGGGTTATCCATTATTGTGTCGCTAATATGCCAGGAGCTCTGGCGAGAACATCCACCTTTGCGTTGACCAACGCAACCTTCCCTTACGCTCTCGACCTTGCTGAGAAAGGTTATAAGAAAGCCCTAAAAGAGGATGCATCCCTAAGAGCGGGCCTCAATGTTTGTCTTGGAGCTATAACCCATCCCGAAGTAGCAAAGGCTCAGGGCAAAGAGTTTTCTCGCCCAGAAAATTTTTGTTGACCCCCTATAAATTTCTTCAAAAAATAAACATGAACTTTGAGGAGGTTTCTTATAATATATCTGCCAAACGTTGAACAAAACAATCAGGGAGAAATGATAATGAATGAGAAAGTTCGCGATTTCCATTTTAATGTGAACGTTCGAACTGGCAGTGGTTCGAAGGCTAAGATGGCAAATAATGAAGACTCGTTTCTCCGTGCTATTGAAATTCAAGAACGTAAGCGGGCAAAGAAAGAATTGGAAAATCCTAAGCAAGAAGAAATTGCTGAGACCCCGGTCGTAGAAGTCGCAGAAATAGAACCTACAGAAACTATCGAGACCCAGGAAGTTCCAATAGATGAACCCCCACCGGTCGAACCTGCTAAAGCCATACCTGCTCCTAAACCTAAACCTTCAGGTGGAGGCGTACCAGGTCCGACACCCAGAAACGATTTTACCGCAGAAGAAAGAGCAGCCATGCTTAAACGAGCCAGAGCCCATGCCGCAGAGGTTAAAGCAAGAAACAAATAACTAGTTACAGTTAAGAATATCTATAGGGGATTAGTGACGCAGTAAAACGCTCGCATACTAATCAAATTTATGGATTGTGCCTTCTCTGATCCCTTTCTCGAATGATTGTGTTCCCTTAACAAGCGTTCCGCTTAAAAGAATAAGACCGATAAGGTTAGGGACAGCCATCAATGCATTCATAGCATCGGCAAAATTCCATACCATTTCCAGTTTTATCTGGGCACCCAAAAACACAAAAACTATCCAAGCATACCGGTAAAAAAGAATATACTTTTCTCCAAAAAGATATTCAAAGCACTTTTCACCGTAATACTCCCAAGCTAAAATAGTCGAAAAAGCAAAGGTAACTGTCCCAATAGTAACAATTAAATTCCCCCATAAACCAGGTAACCCAGCTGAAAAGGCTTGCAGGGTCAAAGCCACGCCTGTTTCCCCCGAAACCCAGACACCGGTAGAACTTAAAGTTAATGCCGTTAATGAACAGACAACCAAGGTATCTATAAAGGTTCCCGCCATGGAAACAAGTGCCTGTTTGGAGGGCTGATTTGTCTTAGCCGCCGCTGCTGCAATGGGTGCACTACCCATTCCTGACTCATTAGAGAAAAGACCACGTGCCACTCCATAACGAATGGTGTTTGCCAAAGAGGCTCCGGCAAAACCCCCTGTTGCAGCAGTTCCTGTAAAAGCATCTTGTAAGATGATCGCAATGCCGGCTCCCAGGTGCTCCAGATTATTTAAAATAATAACCAAGGCCCCAAGAAAATAGATCACCACCATAATAGGAACCAAATAGGAAGCAGTATCTGCAATGCGTTTGATTCCACCAATAATGACCATTGCTGTAAGCAACATCATCATAACGCCAACGAAAAAGCTATTAATACCCAAAAACCTGCTCAAAGCATGAGCTGTAGTATTAGCCTGTACCATATTTCCAATTCCA
>PAJA01000032.1 GCA_002705185.1 Nitrospina sp.
ACTCAAATATAAATGGGGCAGATATATCTGGTGCGGTATTAAAAGATGCACACATGAATAGTTCAAAAGTAGTGAACTCTAATATAAGTAATTCGGATATGACAGGTGCTAATCTCTATAATGCTGACCTAACTGGCACAAAAGTTTCCAAGGAAACTCTTAACGATGCAGTCTTATGTAAGACAATCATGCCATCAGGTCAACTAGATGACTCTGGATGTAAACGTTAATTTTTACAACTTGTATTGTTGATCGTTCTGTCAGGACCATTTTATTTAAAGCTATGAATGAATAATTCAAGTCCATATTTTCTATTAAGATTTTTAATCCTCCCTCCATTAGCTAGCCTATTAACGTATACTTCTATAAAGTATGATTTTTCTTTAAGCCTCAGAGGTGTTGATTCAATATTTTTTGGAGGCTTATTTTTTGTTTTCGCAATTAGTATAAGTACGGCTAATACTAGGCGTTTTCAAGCTATTGAAGAATTGGCAAATTTATGGGCATTAGCAATGAGTTTTTGGCAAACAGGAAAAAGGCATTTATCTGAAAAAGAAAAAGAAAAACTGCAGTTTGAGTTACGAGATTTTTTTGAAAAGTTGAGATTTCTTTTTCATGTTGATGTGGTTGGAGAAGAGACTCAAAAAAAACTTGCTGACATAGATAACTTTTTTAATGAAATTAGTTTAACCATTGAAAATTTTAGAGCAACAAAAAATATAAGCGCTCCAGAAATTGCTTGTCTTTTGGGTTGGCTTGAAAAAATGTACTCAAGTTTTGAAAAATTATTAGCAATCAAAGAAACTCGAACTCCCAGAACATTACGAATATTTCTTGACTGGGCATTGGTAGTCGGAGTGTTAATCCTAAGTCCTCAGTTTGCAAAGTTGGGTCTTTATGGTGTCTTCACCTCATTCTTAATTATGAGTTTTCTTATTATATTAATAAAGGTTCAGAAAATGCTTGAGTATCCATTTGGAAAAAAAATGGATCATATAGATTTGCGAATGAGAAATAAGACATCTAAAAGAATTATATAACCCAATAGCCTCTATCGAATTATGAAAAAATTCATGGAAATATATATTGAAATTATGTTGCTAGTTCTTCTTTTTTGGATGGTAGCGAATTTTTGGATACGCTTCATGCCTCAATATGTCACAAAACTCCCTATTCCAGTTTATGAATTTTTATATGTCTTTACAGGTGCTGGTGAAAGTATGCCGCGCGACCCCACAGGATTGTATTCTCCTGAACCTAATCCTGTTTCTAAAAAATAAGTATTCCCAAGTTTTCTCCTTAAATTTTTGCTGTAGTCAAGAGTTAAGGGAGTAACTTCTTTTGTAGCTGAAGTTAATATTCATATAACTTGAAGCTTGCTTAAGTTAAATGTTTTGGAATGATCATTGAGTTTCAATTGTTATATTTAGGCCCGAAGATTGAAGCAAGCTTTTTTGAATGCATCATTAAGTTATACTATTCCAGATCATATATATTAGAAACACTTGGCAATATATCGCTAACTGGTTGTGTTTAGTCAGAGCTGGTAACGAAATAAGTATAATATTTATACTTTTGATATCCCCGTGACACTAGTTTTCTTGAATTCTTGAGAAGGAGGTTTTCTTCTATTAAAACTCTACGGCTCATTTTGGGTGATCAGCTTTCAAAGGATATTTCAAGCTTAAAAGGATGTAATAAATCAAAAGATACTATTCTCATTTGCGAAGTTTGGAGTGAAGCGACCTATGTTAAGCATCATAAAAAGAAGATTGTTTTTATATTTTCTGCCATGCGTCATTTTGCAAAGGAACTCAATGAGAGCGGGTATAAGGTTTCATATACAAAAATCGAAGACAAACATAACTCAGGATTTTTTAAAAGTGAAATTGCCCGAGCCTTAAAACAGCAAAAATACGACCAGATTGTTGTGACACATCCGGGAGAATATAGGCTAGAGAAGGATATAAAAAGTTGGGAAACTGAATTTAAAATCTCAGTTGAAATTAGAGCTGATGATCGGTTTCTATGTTCCCCTGAAGATTTTGCGATTTGGGCTAAAGATCGCAAGCAATTGCGAATGGAGTATTTCTATAGAGAAATGCGTAAAAAATATAATGTGTTGATGGAGGGCAATCAGCCCATAGGTGGTCAGTGGAATTACGATCTCAAAAATCGTAAACCACCCCAAAAAAACCTTCTCATACCTGAGCCCTACCATAATGAACTTGATAGTATTACGCGTGATGTGATGTCTCTCGTTGCAGAACATTTTCCAGAGCACTTTGGTGATATAGAGCCATTCTACTTTGGTGTTACCCGTCATCAGGCACTAGAAGCGCTTAATTTATTTGTATCACAACGTTTACCCAATTTTGGTGATTACCAAGACGCGATGATCGAAGGTGAGCCTTGGATGTATCATTCTCATATTAGCTTTTACCTTAATTGTGGTTTGCTTTTGCCATTAGAATGCGTGAAAGCTGTAGAAAAAGCTTACCAAAATGGAAAAGCACCACTTAATGCGGTTGAAGGTTTTATCCGTCAGATAATTGGGTGGAGGGAATATGTTCGCGGTGTTTATTGGCTGAAGATGCCTGAGTATGCCAAGCAAAACTTTTTTGAGGCCAAACGTGATCTTCCAGAACTTTACTGGACAGCAGAGACAGAAATGAATTGTTTGCGTCAATGTATTTTAGATACAAAGAAAAATGCTTATGCGCACCATATCCAACGCCTTATGGTTTTGGGAAACTTTGCTCTTATAGCCGGGCTTGATACGTCCCAAGTTAATGAGTGGTTTTTGATTGTATATGCAGACGCATATGAATGGGTAGAGTTACCGAATGTCTCCGGAATGATTCTCTTTGCGGATGGTGGATATCTTGCCAGTAAACCTTATGCAGCAGGCGGAAGTTATATCAATAAAATGTCAGACTACTGCAAGAACTGCAGTTATAAAGTGAGCAAAAAACAAGGTAAAGATGCTTGTCCATTCAATTATTTATACTGGGATTTTCTAGCTCGTAACCGACACAAGTTAGAATTAAATCATCGTATCAGTATGATGTACAAAATATATGAACGTATGGATGAAGATAAGAAGCAAGCCATTGCATATGACAGCAAGCATTTTTTAAAAGCTATATATGATTAAGAAAGCTGATTTGCCAACGAAAATATGTCAGGTATGTCAACGACCATTCAGTTGGAGAAAAAAATGGCAAAGAGTTTGGGGGCAGGTCAAATATTGCTCCAAATCCTGTACCCGAAAAAAGAATAATGTCATGTTAAAGAAAAGAAATTTTAAAAAAGATACAAACCTAAGGGGTTATCGATAGCCTCTTACGCGCTAATAAACTTTATTAACGTATTCCCTGGCTATATTACCCATCTTGATATGTTAGACAAACCGGGATACATGTCATGAGCTGACGGCGATTAAAAGGAATTAAAAATTTAAAATAGAATATGGAGCATAATGAGCTATAACAATGAATGGAAACCAAAGCCAACTAGGCAGGCTAAAATAAGGTGGTGGGGATGGCTTATAATTGTTTTTTATTTTCTGTGTTTATGGATAGCTTATGAGACACTTTAGCTACTTTCATTTAAAATATTTATCAAGAATTATTTTAAAAGATGCAAATATGTGGTGAAGGCAATTGTGTGATTTATCGTATGTGTTAGTGGCTTTCATTTTTTAAGGATAGTAACTTTAAAAAATTAGATAGCTTAGATTAATTCTTTGTCAAATTCAGACTCTCCAATAGTAACGATTCCAAGATGTCCATCAACTGTAACCTTTAATCCTTCCAACAATAAATCCGGCGCGCCTTGAACCCCGTTTACACAAGGTATTCCTAATTCGCGAGCTATTATAGCTCCATGAATTAACATGCCTCCTCTGCGCTCAATAATTGCTGAAGCCATTGGCACAATATGAGTCATTTGAGGCTGAATTGCGTCGCATACCAAAACAGATCCCGGATTAAAGTTTTTGAAATCATTTATTGAGTTGACACAACAAGCTTGCCCAGAAGCCAAACCAGGGGATGCTGGTTGACCAAGTATTTGTCGAGGGAATGAAAAATGTTTGATATTATTTTCTTTTTTAATGTGATTGATTGTTATTTTATATTGCTTAGAGTCATCTTTTAAAAGCTCAAGTACTTTTTTAATGTCTTTTTCATCAACTCTTTTACCTGCTAGTTGCTTGTTCTTTCTTAAAAAATTATCAGCAATATTAAGGACGCGTAAAAATTGACTTTCAATCCTACCTAGCAATATGTTGTCATCATCTCGTAATTGCCAACTAAGTCTACCAATTTTTAATAGCTCTGAAGCCAGACCCTTGTTGTGTGCCGCAGCCTTAAAATATTTTTTCTCTAATCCAATTAAACTCGGCCTATTTGTTTTTTTTATATGGTTTTTGTTGATTGTTAACCAAGTGGAAAGCTGGAGGATTTTGTTTATAAGAATATAAGGTTCGTCATTCATGCGATGGCCTTCAAAAGCAACATCAAATTCTTTTGTAAGCAACTTTTTTACTTGATCCTTAAATATTGATCCGCCAGGTTTTTTATCTATATTGTTTAATAACTTTTTCAAACTTGTTGGTGATAGCCTGTCAACCTTATTCAGGGAATTACTAATATAAGTATAAAGGTCTTTGGATTTAATTAAGGTTTTGGCTGTTGCGACTAGGGCTTGATTACGTTTTAATGATAACAAGTCTTTGCTTTGAAGTAATGACACAAACTCATAAGGGTCTTCTGGTTGTATAAGTTCGTTGTAAAATATGCCAAATGAACGTGCTCCGTCTGCAAACGGTATAAGGTCTTTTTTATAGACTCTTCTCCATTTGCGAAGAAGGGTGAGCCGCTCTTGTAAACTGTTTAATATGTTTTGTCTGCTTTTTTTTGAAAAATCTTCACCGGCTAAGCTTTCTCCGTCTCTTTCCATTTCGGGAATAATTTCTTCATTTACTTTTTTGCACAATTTTCTTAATTCTGCAGGTTTTAACCTTAGAGAAAGATACCACTGTCGTTTATCATTCTTATTTTTTTTAAGAGATGTAATGGGTCTGATTTGGAGTAATTTAAGTTTTGAAGATGAACCAGCCCATTCAATATCAGGTTCATATTCAAAGCTTTTGGCTAGTTTGCGAATATGTTGATGTAATGCATTAATCTCTTTTTGATTTAATAATGGAGATCTGTTGGATATAGGTTTTCTATGGCCTGATTTCCATTTTAATACATTACCTTTCTTGCGATCTAATATCCAAGTATCTGGATCAACCTCGCCATTCACAAGTTTGGAACACTTTCCTGCTACAGCTTCAATGATTTCATGATTTTTATTTAATCCTCTAGGGTCCTGACCAAAAGCAACTCCAGATACTTGCGATGAATACATTGGTTGAATCACAATCGCCATTTTACTTTTTAGTATGGATAACCCTAGTTCTTTTCGATATAGAAGAGCTGCATCAGACCATAAAGATGCCCATACAACTTTGATTGCATTCAGAGCTACATCAAGTCCAACCACTTCTGTGACACTTTCATGGAGCCCTGCAAAAGAATTTTGAAGGGAATCTTCGCTTATTGAAGAAGATCTGATTGCAAGCGGAGTGTTTTTACCAAAACTTTGAATTACTTTATATATTTCTTTTTTTATAATTATAGGAAAAGCACTATTTAGAAAAATAGTGCGAATGCGAAGTGCTGAATCCCATATTTCCTCCCACCGCATATTGTCCAAAGACTTTTTACCAAGCTCCATGGATATGACTTTTGAAAGCTTATTATGATTAACGAATATGTCATAAGCATTCGATAAAAGACAGAATCCGTTTGGGACTGGGTACCCTAACTGCAATAACTTGCTAAGGTTATTAGCCTTACCACCAAGTTTCTGGATGTCATATTCTTGAGCATTTTCTAATTTTACAATAAATGGATCTAGAGAGGCCATTCTGAAACCTCTTGAAATCTGATGACATGAAAATATCGAACAACATTTATAGAAAAGATGCAGCAAGAAGGAGATTCTATAAATTCCTTGAGATAAGAATGCCTCTTTATTAATAATTTGACAAAACTTTTATATTCCGGTGATTCAAACTTAATTAGATTGGCTTGGCCCGTTGCTGTTATTGATTCTATATGCATAATATTCTTTGGGCTATTTCCTCGATTATCAACTTGAAAAGCAACCCGCTTACAATTATTTAAAAGTTTATACTTACGTGTTGTTTGAGGGGTTACAAAAATAATATTACGAAGATCACCCGTGAAAGCATAAGCCAAAAGAGAAGTGTAAGGCTGGCTTTTATACTGCGTTGCAAGAACACCATAAAGTGAGCTTTTAAGAAGTTTTTTTAAAGTTACCTTAAGATTTGATTTTTGTGGCAGTATTTTATTTTTTTCTCCTATTACTCTTGACTCGATAATTGGCTCATCTCTTTGCACGGTTTGTTCTCTCAGAAAAAAATTTAAATATACGTTTTCTTATAACTACTAACTTAATTATTTTGACATTTACAAAAGATATCAATCAACAATTTTAGCTATTTTTTATATGTAAAATGAGGTTTTCTTTAAGGCGTAACAATATGCGGTTCACGTATATTGATCTATGAGTTCTTGTTTAGATGCTTTAGATAATAACAATGGGGGCGCTAAAATAGATACTGCAGGAATGAGCTGAGAAAATTTCAATTTCCAAATAGGGCTATAGCAAATGAAAGGGCCGAGTAAATCACACAGAACACACATGCGAAATATGGCTTTTTAGCTAATTGAAATATTTTCTTCATGACTGATTATACTATTGTAAGTGGTATTGACACAATGTGTAATTACTATATTTTAATTTTAAATACTGCTTCCAAATTAATTGAAAAAATAAATTCTTGAACAATATAAATAAAACTACAACTAAAGAAAAATAAATACTCTTAACTAAATATCTATATACATTAAAATTGCTCCAGGTATTCTTTCACGGAATTCGCAAAGGTTTTTATTTGTTTGTATTCTTGTGTTTCAGTAGGAAGGATTGAGATTGCTTTGTTCAGTCGTTTGGCAACTCCTTCAATCCCTACGACTTCTTTTAATGGGTGTATATGGATACGAATTGTAAATAAAACTGCTCCTGTCCCTTTTAGTTTCCTGATAGTTTGTCGTTCAACTCTCAACCATAAGCGCTCGCCTGCATTTTTTGAATTAATACTTGTTTTTACCGCGATGGGTTTGGTCCCATCTTGTCTTAGAGATGGAGTGTCATGTAATGACCAGTTGCATCGTGCAAATATTTGGTCACAGGGCATTTGGTTAAAAAAATTGTTAGTTGGGGTTTTGAGCTGATCTTCATATAAGGGCACAGGTGTATGGATATCATCCATAGTTTTCCTGAATTTTTTTTTCAAACTCCAACGTGAAGGAAATGCCAAGCTTCCTGCTGCCAACCACCAACCCTTTTGGTTCTCATTTGGAGGCAACATTACTATAAGGTCCTCCTGAACTAACTTGGCTGCTAAATCCAAAGGGTGAATCATATTGAGATCTCTTGAAATCTTCTCTCCCTTGAAACCTTTATGAGGTTTAAGTGTAATAGAATCATCCTCAAGCGAGTATAAATCTGGTTGGTATGTTGTTAAATTTACAAGCATTAATTTTAGAGTATCTATTGATGCCTTAAGGGCAGAAGCATCTGCCATGAAAACATCTGCGTGAATACTGGCTAGAAATTTCCTTTTTGCTGCTAGTTGTAATGCTCGTTCTTTTAAATCATAAATCTCAAACCATTCTGAACTTGGAACCTTTAGTAATCCCATGGATAAGCTAAACGGAGGTTCTTCAAAGGGGAAATGTGGAGGAGTATGACTAAGTCTTTTGTTCATCTTTTATTCTGTGTGTCCATCTACAAAGTTTGCTTCATGTATTTTATTGCCATTCTCATCCCATTCTATTCTTTTTCCATGCTCTGTTCCGTCCTTGAAGTTCTTGGTACATTTTTCTCCTCCATTTTCATACCAAACCCCTAAAACGCCATCTATTTTGCCTCTCTTAAAAGGAACTTCTTCTTTCTTCTGGCCATTTTGATACCAAGAGGTTTCAAGTCCTTCTTTCTTTCCATTTCTGCTGGTAAACTCTAACCATTTCTCACCAGATTTATACCAGTACGTTTCTAACCCTTCGCGTTTACCATTTTTGAAATGAGTTTCACTTCCTCTTTCACCCGTTTCATACCATTTGGTTTCCAGTCCCTCCTCTTTCCCATTCTTATAATAGGCTTCCGACATCTTTTGACCATTTTCATACCAAGTGGTTTTCAGTCCTTCTTCCTTATTATTCTTGTAATAGGTTTCATTTTTCAATTTTCCACTATCATAAAATTCTCTTTTGACTTCTTTTTTAGTGCTCATATGTGTGTTCTATTTCTTGTTTGGCTTCCAATTTCTTACCATTCTCTGTGCTTTCTTTATTTGAGATTGCGTCATCCTTTTTTCTATTAATTTTCTGTTTTCTTCCCCATCTTCAATGCCATTTAACTCAGATAGACTAAACCACATATGGGCTAATACATAATCACGAGGAATCCCTTGTCCCTTACCATACATCCACCCCAAAATGTATTGAGCTAATGCAACTCCTTTTCCTGCAGAAAGAAGATAAAACTTAACAGCTTTTTTATAGTTTTTAGGAACTCCTTGGCCCTTCTCATTTTTTAATCCTAAATTGAGTTGTGCTAATTCATTTCCTTGATCTGCTGAAAGACGGTACAACCTAACGGCTTCTTTGTGGTTTTGTGGAACACCTTGTCCTTTATCATAAATAACACCCAAGTTAAGTTGTGCTAGTGCATTTCCCTGTTCTGCAGATAGACGATACCATTTTCTTGCTTCTTTATAGTTTTTTGGAACTCCTGTTCCATGCTCGTACATTAACCCCAAGTTGTACTGAGATTGAGAGTCTTTTTTTTCTGCTAAAACAGAAGTATCTAATTTTTGTTTTATAGAATTTGGCATTTTCTTTGGGTGAGAATACCATGCTAGCGGATATTTATGACTTTAGTGATGAGGGATAGGAGCTTATGAAATCAAATATATTATTTGCTTGGTTATTTCATCTACTGGTAAGCGAAAGTTTAAGAAGGTCATCTAGAGAGTCAACAAGTATTTATCTAGTTTAAATTAGCTCGACATCGAGCAATATAAGTTCGATTGACTTGGGCGTAGGGTTGAATTTCGAGAGCCCGTTGAAATACCTGGATACTCTGCTCAAATTGTTTCAGCTCATAAAGACACATACCTAGCCCGTTCAAGGCCCCGAAATGGTGTGGAATTTGTATTAAGACCTCCTCGCATTCTTTAACGGCTTCATCATATTGGCCCATGAGAAATAAGAGTGTAGCGAGTTTATTATGGGCTTCCGTGAAATCAGGACACTTATCAACAAGACCTTGTAACACAATCAAAGCATCATTATGCTTTTGTTGGTCCATCAACTGAGTTCCTTTATTCAGTTCGCGTTCCAGCTCGATACCCTTCTGCTGGTGCCACGTCACCCATAACTCAAGTGTTGCCTTTTCGCGCGTAGCAGGGTCTTCACTTTTGAGTTCTTCTAAAAGTTGAGATGTATTATCCATAATTAATTATACCAGCGTGATACTGGATTCGAGAAAAAAATCTGTTCTAAATATTTTTCCAGAAAGGTAGTCAGAAGCTTTAGTTCCTTTTTCAATAATAAGAATCTATAAAAAACAGCTTTTCCTTTTAAAACTTAGTTTTTATGTTCACGTGAGACGAACTTCGATGTAATCCGTTATTATGATATCCTCAAAATATGAATAGATGCCTCATATTAACACTTGCAATCACACTTCTGATCTTTTTTGGGAGTTCTTCTACCTCGTATAGTGGTCCAATGCAGGATGGTTTTGACGCTTACAAAAGAGAAGACTTTAAAGAATCATTTAAGTATTTTCAACTTGCAGCAGAGCAAGGAGATGCGCTAGCACAACTCTTATTAGGATTGATGTATGATGATGGTAAGGGGATCATACAAGATTACACAGAAGCTGTTAAATGGTATCGTCTTTCTGCTGAACTAGGAAATGCTTCAGCACAAAGCAACCTAGGACTAATGTATGCAGAAGGGCAGGGTGTTGCTCAAGATTATCTTTTAGCATATATGTGGTTTGATTTGGCTTCTTCCAATGGAAGTAAAAATGGATCGGAAGGTCTAAAAATGATGGAGAATAAAATGTCTCTACCCCAAATAGAGAAAGCAAAAGAGATGGCAAGAAGCTGGAAACCAAATAAAAAATAGTTAAAATATAATAAACTTTGCCCAGAAAAAATACTTCAGAGGTTTTCTTGGATATTGAAAACCTAAAAATTTGAACTATTAAGTATGCTTTTATTATTCTTTCAATTGAGATAAGTATTATTTATGAAAAATAATGATACAGACTCTATCTGGTTTCATATTCCAGTTATCTTAGTCAAGATAGTGAGAATCTTGACAAAAAAACCATCAGGTAAACCCAAGGCCATAGAATTAGAACTCTGGGGAAAATTAATCAAGGTTGCAACTGATCCAGAACTAGGAAGGGTTAGGTTGGAAATAATAACTTTGCCGATATTAAGTCTGAACGGTAAGAAGTCTTTAAAAGAAGAAAGTTATCAGCCAAGACTGGACTTAGGTGAGAAAGATTGAGTGTCTTTTTTTTAAAATTTGTGTTTGTAATCCTTTGGTATTCCTTTTTTATGATATATCAAGATTTCCAAGTCTAACTTCGCTTGCGGAAGTCCTTGTTTAGCTGCCTTGTTTAACCACTTAAAGGCTTCGTCATGGCTTTGTGGAACTCCTAATCCTTTATATAGCATTACTCCTAAACAATGTTGTGAAAAACTGTCACCTTTTTCTGCGGCAACTTTAAACATACTGGCNGCTTCCTCATAGTTTCCATTAATCTTTGCAGTATGCGCATGACTAAAATCAGTTGCAAAGGAAACGAAAGNATTNCTCAAATATNTNAAAAATGTAATAANAAAAACTAATNTTTTCACTCTTATNTANGCCTTAAACAAAGGGTTTTTGCATATATNTGTCTTANTAAAAANANTNNTNCTATTTAAGCATATTTTTTAGGTAAAAGTAAGAGTGAAGGCAAAGAAGGTTTTGTTGCTACAACATATTACCTTTTAAGAATTTATATTATTTGTCGCTGGGTTTGAACTAGAAAATGATTTGTGTAGATCTGATGATATAAATATTCGCATGTAACCCCTAATAAGAGATAAAATATTTCTGAAAGTTTTGACTCAAAAAATTAATGAATTCTATTCATTAATAAGACAGGTTGACGTTTTTAAATACAAGGAAAAACCTATAAAAAATGGTTGATTTCACTGAGTTTATTAAAACCTTTGTAATTTTAGTGGCTATTATTGATCCTATTGGAAATATTCCTGTCTATATTTCTCTCACTGTCAATAAAGCTGATGCGGAGCATGAATCAATTATTTTCAAAACCAGTTGTGCTTCATTCGCATTGTTAGCTGCTTCTTTTCTAATAGGAAAATATATTGTGGCGTTCTTTGGTATTCAAATGCCAGCCTTCAAGTTGATAGGAGGTTTTTTTCTGGTCTACATTGCTTTCACCATGCTGACCGGAAACCGAGTCTCGCTTTTACTTTCCGAAGATGAGGGGTTAAAAGATGATATTGCTATCATGCCAATGACATTTCCTATGTTTGTCGGACCTGGTGCGATAAGTTTGGTAATCATTCAATCAACCGAAATGGTTTCCTGGCCGGCCAAACTCATTTCTATTTTAGAATTTGCTCTGATAGGTGTTTTGATCTGGGTATCTTTAAGACTAGCTAATAGGATTTTTAAATTTTTTGGCAAGAGGACTATTCGGCTTATCACCCAGCTTATGGGACTTATTTTAGGGAGCATGGCAATTGGTCTCATTGCGGATGAATTAAAAGTTCTTTTGCCCGGCTTATCTTAATTTCGCTAACGATAAAAATTTCAAAAATAAAACGGGTAACTATTTTATGACTGATGAGTGTTATGAGAAATACGCAGACGTCCCCTTATATTTCTCTCATTACTACAATTTTTTATTCATTTATAAGAGCGGTAAAATGGATAACGGCGATCAGATATTTTTACAACTCGGTGGCAGTATGGAAAAAGTCTCAGCTATGGTGGTGGATGTCAACGACCCGCTTACTCTTGAGGAAAAATCTGATAACGAATATGCTTATGTAAAAAACAAAAATAATGAGGTTGTATGGAAAGAGGGTGCCCCTGCAGAGGATGCTTAACTTTTAATTGAACTAGCAAATCTTACAAATAATATTTTATAGATGCTCCTACAAATCCGCAGGGCAACGAATTTCTAGGTGGTTGCCATCAGGGTCTCTAAAATGAACAGATTCTCCTTCACCTAATATAAGCGGACCTCGGAATGAAACATTGTGCTTCTTTAATTCTTTCATTACCTGGGGAAATAGCTTTCTATTTGTTCCAAAAGCTACATGAGCATAGCCATCTTCACTAAGACATCTAATTGCTTTATCAAAATCCATGTTTGTTGACTCAAAAAGGTGAATTTTGGTGGCTCCTGTCTCCAGCATAGAGTGGCGAATTTCTTCTTGGTAACGATTGATCACTTTAAAGCCAAGAACATTAGTATAAAACGATTCGGCTCTATCTAAATTAGTGACATTCACTCCGATATGATGGACTCCATCTAATTTCATAAATTCTAGTTCATCTTTAATTTGCTAAATGTTTTTAGAATAAGCCTGCTTAAGTTTAATCCATTCTTAAATTTTATAAAGCTTAAGTCTATTTCCTATAGTAATGATAGTGATACAAATTTTTTAGAGCATGCTGTACAGTAATTCTTAGAAACTTAGAAAAATTAAAATTCTTAATTAGCTGTTGTTTCCCAAAGTTGCTTCAGTATGACCCTCCTCCACTTGCTTTAGGCATATAGGTTGGAGAGTTAATGGTATCAGAGCCTTCTATTTTATGTTTTTCAGGTTTTGTAAGATTACAAGGAACTTTAGGGTTATTATCACAATGGTGTTCCTTGAGTAAGGCGGAGTTTGATATTTTTCTGTTATTTGGAGAAAGTTTTAAAGCCCATTGAAAGTGCTTTGCTGCCTCCAAATGTTTTCCTAGCTGGTGTAAAGTTAGGCCAAGGTTAAAAAATATCTCACCTTTTTTCCGATCTACTATAGATGCCACTTGAAAATGCTTGAGTGCTTGGTCAAACTTTTTCTTCTTATAAGCATTCATTCCTAGATTATTCTGATCATTTCCAACCGAATGAGATCCCTCTCTAACTGGTAAAACTAAAGTTTCTTCTCCAAACACCGGACTAGCTGTTATGAAAAACAAAATAATCACAACTTTATAAATCATGTCCTTGTTCATAAATTTCTCCAACCTGTCAATACAAGTAACTTTAACAGGTGCTGATTTACAAGTGGGG
>PAJA01000033.1 GCA_002705185.1 Nitrospina sp.
GCTCCACTTCAAATGAAAGCTGCTATAACTCTAGGCCATTAATATATTTTATCTTTCGACTGAAAATTCTAATATCGAGCAAGAATAACAATAAATTTCCTTGGCTATAAGAAAAACAACTATTGACCACAAAGACATTAAAGTCATTGTAATTTTCACAACTTAGTATCCTCAAGAGATAGCAACTTAAATGCTTTCCAATTAATATTCTGTTAAGCAATGCCAATTGATTTATTTTGAAGAACTTATCATTAGATAAGTTAATTAACTTTAGCTCCATCAATAATCCAGATATGATATTACTATTCTGTATTGTAAGTATTGATGGGACCACAGTCCTATCTCATTTTTAGAAACTAACTTTTATATTTTTTATATTCTCAATTTAGGCTAGCGAAATTTAACCAAAAGCAGCAGATATTTTACTAATTAAAAACACAACACAATAAAGGGTGACTTAAATCATTGAACAATAATTTCATCTGATTTGAGATCCATAAAATGAAAATGAAAGATAAAATTAGAATCGGAGTCAGCAGTTGTTTGGTTGGAGAAAAGGTTCGTTGGAACGGTGATCATAAACAGGACAAGTATGTTAGACAAGTACTTTCAAAATATTTTGAATATACACCTGTTTGTCCTGAGATGGAGGTAGGAATGGGTGTGCCTAGNGAAACCGTTGCCCTATATGGANATATTGAAAAACCAAGAATGATAAGCAAAAAAACTCAAACTGACTGGACTGAGCCAATGGAAAAATACATTAAAGATCGTATTGATTCCCTACACTCGAATGATCTTTGCGGGTACATTTTTAAAAGCAAATCGCCTTCATGCGGGCTTGGCAGAGTTCCTCTTTACTCTGAATTTGGAAGCAACAAGGTAAAACATGGACCCGGAATGTTNGCCAAGGAATTTATTAATTCTTTTCCCTTGGTNCCTACTGAGGATGAGGGGAGGTTGAATGACCCACGTATNCGAGAAAACTTCATCGTTCGAGTTTTTAGCTTCAAAAGGTTTAATCTCTTATTAAAAGAAAAGTTTTCCTTAGGTAAATGGGTAAAGTTTCATACGCAACATAAATTTNTATTACTAGCGCATAGTAGAAAGCATTATGATGAATTGGGNGAATTAGTGGCACATGCAAAATCCATAAAGCCATCATCCCTAAAAGAGAAGTATGGAAGTTTATTTATGGAAGCTTTGATCTGCAAAACTACTCCCAAAAAAAATACCGATGTATTGCTGCATATGATGGGATTTTTCAAAAAGGTGCTAAATAAAGTTGAAAAAGAAGATATATTGTCAGCTATTGAGGATTATCGGAGTGAAATACTTCCCCTTATAGTTCCTGTGACACTAATTAGACACCAGGTAAAAAAATATAATATTNAATACTTACGTGACCAAGTATATCTAAACCCGCACCCAAAAGAACTTATGCTTCTAAATCATGTTTAAACATCGCAGAACTTATATAGTTCAGGCAATTTAAATAATTNATTTCTATTTGATTTCTTTAAAATCTGTATTTTTCACTCTATTTAACAATTACACAGGAATATTTTTCATTTATATCTTTACNAAAATAAAAAAGCTCGACACCAAATAATTACACTATNNATCTGNACTATTTATTTTTTTTAAAACACCNAACCATTCCTTGTTTTTTCTCTGCTCAGCAGATAAGAGGGTTTTCTCNAGTTGCTTAATTTGAAAATATTTTGAAAAATTAATTTCAATATCCTCATAAGTCGTGTTGTAGGGGGGGCCACCTTCTTTATTAGTATGATAAAACAATCCCACCAACATNCCCTCTGGCTTCAATACTCTTGAAACTTTTTGTATATAATCCTTCCTTTGACGTGGAGCTATTGCACAAAAAAAAGTTTGTTCAAGCACTAGATCATAAATACCATCGTGAGAATCATCCAGGCAAAAGAAATCTTCATGTAACACCCGACAATCAAGNCTTTTCTCTTTTAAAGTATTTTTTAAATAAGTAACAGCNCCTTGAGAAAAATCAACGGCTGTGACCTCGCACCCCTTNTCTGCTAAGAACATAACTTCGTGCCCCCTTCCACAACCTGGAACCAGAACTTTACCCAAAGGTAATTTTTTATCTTGCCATAACTTGACAAAAGGCGGAGCTACTTGGCCTAGATCCCAACCCAAGTCATTAGATTCATAATGACTTTNCCAATCTTTTTGGCTGTATTCTGTTTCATTCATTACGNTTAAAATACTCAACAAGGTTCTTAATAGCAGCCTTACCCATTGCCTCTACCGCTTCATTAGTATTGCCTCCGATATGTGGAGTAACCATCAAATTTGAAAGCTGTAAGAATTTAGTATCGATTGGAGGCTCCTCATAAAANACATCTANTCCTGCGCCAGCAATCTCTCCGGACAATAAAGCCTGTTGTAAATCACCCTGATCAACAACTTGGCCCCTACTAGTATTGACCAAAAAAGACGAGGGTTTCATTTTTTTGAATACAGGTTTATTTATCAGGTTTTTGGTGTCTTCTGTTAATGGAACATGAAGAGTGACAATATCAGCCTCGATAATGAGATCATCAAACCCCATTTCCACAGCACCAGATTTGCGGCAAAATTCACTACGGTCTGCAATATCGCGCACTTTAACCTTGCATTGAAATGGTTTTAGGAGACTTACTAACTCTTGACCCACATTTCCGCAACCAATAATACCTATTGTTTTTCCACTGAGTTCCTGGCCACCATCACGCTGCCAATCTCCCTTCTTTAGTTTTTCTGACCCAGATGACATGTTATGGCAGAGCCCAACCATAAACCCCAATGTCAGTTCGGCGACAGACCTCCTGTTTGTTCCTGTAGTCATTCGGATTTCAATATTGGCACGGCTCAACGCCTCCTTATCTATGTTGTCCATCCCCACCCCATACTTTGAAATCATTCTCAGCTCAGGTAGTAAACGAATAAGTTCAGCATTAATCTGGTCACGGCCTATAACAGCGGCATCTGCACCTCCCAGAAAGTCGACTAGCTCTGGCATTGAAAGGTATCGGCCTTTTTGGTTAAAGATTGTATTAGGAAAGTACTTTGCTAATTCGACCCTCAATAATTCCCTTTTGCAAAAGGCGGGAGGAGTTACTGCAACTCTTAAAGCATCCATCGTTCAGCCCAAAATCTGAGTCACAATGGAAGCACCAGCAGTATAGGTTCCAATCATAGAACCCATACTAGAAAAAAAGAAAATTAAAAAAATCCGTGCAACTCGATTTTTCCACCACATCGAATAAACAGCAATATCATCGCGCAATGTTTCAAAGTCACTCACTTTAGGTTTGCGCATATACGACTCAACTAGACCCACGACCATTCCAGCCCCAATCGTAGGATTCAAAGATGTCAATGGAGCCGCAAAAAAACCAGCAATAATGGAGACCGGGTGCCCAAATGCTATCAGAGTTCCCAGCGCGCAGAAACCACCGTTGATCAAAATCCAAGTAATTACCAACTGTTCTCCCAGCTCGGGTGACTGGTAGTAACCTACCCCAAACATTGCCATAATAAATATGCAAATACCCCATCCAATAAATTGCCCCACTCGACTTGGAGGTGGTTTTTGGTCCAGCGTTTCCAGATGGGCCAAGTCAGGAGGACATGCCATTGTCGGGAGCATACCAATTAAATGCCCAGCACCAACAAGTGCTAGAATTTTTTGAGGTGCTTCATTTTCATCGGCAATTTGCGCCAATCTTCCGACCATATACTGATCCCTTTCGTCGATCAGAACTCTTTTAATCTCAGGTAATTCCTCACCAAACTCACTTACAACTGAATGTAATAAGTCCCCTTGTTTGAGCTCTTCAATCTGCTCTTCACTGATCTCTTCACCGACAAATACTCCTGCAATTAGTCCTCCTAAAATTTTAAATTTTTGCCAAAACGATACTTCGGTAACTAACCTATGTAGAGTTGTAGATATATTTCTATCAATAACTTCTAATCTGACATTATTAGCTTTAGCAAGTTCAACGGCTCGAATCATTTCTTGGCCTGCCTCGACACCAATCCGCTCAGCCAGCCGTTTTTGATAGGCAGTCAAAGCAAGGTTGATCAGTAAAAGTCCAGCCTTCTTTTTGCGAAACACCTGATATATATCAAGGTTCTTCCACCAAGTCTGGTTGGTAAGATTTTCCAAGCGTGGAGAACATAATTCCACGGCAACACAGTCGTAATCACCACTCTGAATATGTTCCTCTACCATCTGCACACTCAACTGCGAGACATGGGCCGTTCCCATCAAGGTTACTTCCGAACCACCGAGTTTAACAATTTTTATGACATCTTCTTGCTTTTCCAAAATACCCTTTCTTAAACAGCATAAAACTTATAAAAGTAAATCTGCTGTACACACAAGCAACAATAAATTAATTGAGTTAAAATGAGGAAGACTGTATCCGTCGACAGGATAACCTCTAAATCATGAGACACCTAATTTAACATAAACCCCTTTAGTATTGAATCGGTCTTTTCATGCACCCGTTTAAACTTCAATCCAGCTACGAACCCGCAGGAGATCAACCTCAAGCTATAGAAAAACTTGTGCAGGGACTAGATTTAACTCCAAGTTCGCAGACCCTTCTAGGGGTGACAGGCTCTGGCAAAACTTACACTATTGCTAATGTCATTGAACGAGTGCAAAAACCGACTCTTGTATTGGCTCATAATAAAACTCTAGCGGCTCAACTTTATAATGAGTTTAAAACTTTTTTTCCGGATAACGCAGTGGGGTATTTTGTTAGCTATTACGATTATTACCAGCCCGAAGCCTATCTTGCTCAAACTGATACTTACATTGAAAAAGATGCTTCTATCAATGACGAGATTGATAAAATGCGGCATTCTGCCACCCATGCTCTGTTTGAGCGCCGGGATGTTATCATTGTTGCAAGTGTTTCCTGCATCTATGGCCTAGGTTCTCCAGAAGCCTACCACAGCATGTTGTTATTTTTAGAGACAGGAAAAACACTCGAGAGAGATGATGCTCTTCAAAAACTCGTCGAAATCCAATATAAAAGAAATGATGTGGATTTTCAACGCGGCACCTTCCGGGTCCGTGGAGACGTCCTAGAAATCCTGCCGGCTTATGAAAGAAATGAAGCCATTAGGGTAGAGTTTTTTGGCGACGAAATAGAGCGTATTTCAGCATTTGACCCACTTACCCGCCAAACGAACCGGGAACTAGACCGCATCGCTATTTACCCAGCCAGTCATTACACAACACCCAAAGAAAAACTGGAAAAGGCTATGGAAAATATCAGAAAAGAACTGATAGAACGGGTGGCCTATTTCGAAAGTCAGAACCTTCTTATTGAAGCACAGAGAATTGATCAGAGAACTATGTTCGACCTCGAAATGATAAAGGAGGTTGGTTACTGCCAGGGTATCGAAAACTATTCACGGCATCTTATGGGTAGACCTGCTGGCGAGTCGCCACCAACTTTACTCGATTATTTCCCTAGAGACTCTCTATTCATTATTGATGAGAGCCATGTCACTCTTCCACAATTACAAGGCATGTATAAGGGAGACCGTTCTCGTAAAGAAACCCTTATCCGATACGGCTTTCGCCTACCCTCTGCCTTTGACAACCGGCCTCTGAAATTTGAGGAATTTGACAAACATATCCGTAACATCATTTATGTTTCAGCAACCCCCAGTTCTTATGAACTGGAAAAATGTGCAAACCAGCCAGTAGAACTGATCGCCAGACCAACAGGACTAGTAGACCCAAAAATTGAGATCAAGCCTGTATCCACTCAGGTAGATGATCTTTATAGCGAAATCCATTCCCGGGCCACAAAAAATCAACGCTGTTTGATCACAACCTTGACCAAAAGGTTTTCAGAGGATCTGGCAGAGCATTACTCCGAACTCGGCTTAAAAGTGAAATACTTACACTCTGATATTATAACTCTAGAGCGAACTCAAATTATTCGAGAGCTTCGGCTCGGAGAATTCGATGCTTTAATAGGCATTAATTTACTTAGAGAGGGCCTTGATATTCCCGAAGTTTCTTTAGTGGCTATTCTCGATGCCGACAAAGAAGGTTTTCTTCGATCTACCACGTCTCTTATTCAAACTTCAGGAAGAGCAGCCAGAAATATTTCAGGAAAAGTTATTTTTTATGCTGACCAGATGACTCGATCTATGCAAGCTGCCATCGATGAAATGAGCCGCAGGAGAGAAATCCAACTGGCTTATAATCGAGAACATAATATAAAACCCCGCTCTATTAAAAGAGCTATTGAAGTTTCTATGGAAGACTCGAAAACTTCGGAGTTTGATTCAAAAATTATGGAAGAAGAGGAGATCTATGAATCTGGTAAGACGGTTCTTGAATTGATTATGGAACTTGAGAAGAAGATGCTCTCTGCGGCAAAAAATCTGGACTTTGAAATAGCCGCTGAGCTTCGAGATCGAATAAAAGGACTAAGGGAAAAGGATCTAAAAATTATTTTATAGCCTATTATCTAAGACTTGATCTCTTGTGTCTAGATCTTTGAAAAAAACTTAAACTTGATTTAACAACAAACCTTACCTGATGAATTAAGAGGATTGGGGGGTAAGAACGGGCTGGGGATAAAGCTCAAAGTATTTTTTGAATATTTTCTTTGCAATGGGAGCAGCAGTAGCTCCTCCATGCCCCCCATGTTCAACTATAATAGCTATAGCGATTTCAGGTTTTTTATAGGGCGCAAAAGCTACAAACCAAGCATGATCCCTATACTTGATAGGTATAACCTCATCCTTATCCAACTCCTCATTAGATTTCATCCTTACTACCTGAGCTGTTCCGGTTTTTCCAGAAACAACTATGTTTTTAAGACGAGATCTTCTTGCTGTTCCTCTAGCACCATTAACAACATCGCGCAGTGCCAATCTGACCTTTTCCAAATGTTCTGGGTCTACACTTAGCTGACCAACTATATTAGGGAAATATTCTTTCAATGTCCGCCCTCCGGGCTCCTCAATACGTTTCACTAGATAAGGCTTTAGCAGAACACCCCCATTGGCCACAGCCGCCATCATGCTCGCCTGCTGCATAGGGGTCACCAAATTATAGCCCTGACCGATAGATGCAATTATAGTTTCACCTAGTAACCAAGGTTCTTTTCTATTTAACAATTTCCACTGAGTCGTGGGGATTAATCCTTTTTTTTCCTGACTTAGACCAAGACCAGTCGAACTCCCGAGCCCTAAACGTTTTGCATATCTTGCAATTGTGTCAATTCCGAGTCGATGACCTATAGTATAAAAATAAACATCACAGGACTGNACTAACGCGTCATGCAAATTGACAGAACCGTGTCCAGATTTTTTCCAGCACCGGTATCGCCCTCGGCCTAACTTGAAATGCCCTGGACAAAAAATAGATGTATCTGGTTTAATNACTCCTTCCTCAAGCCCGGCAAGAGCTGTCACTATTTTATAGGTAGAACCCGGAGGGTATTGGCCATGAATAGACCTATTTTGTAATGGGTGCCACTCATCAGTGATTAATTCATTCCAGTTATTGGGAGAAATTCCTGCAGCAAACTTGTTGGGATCAAAGGAAGGGTTACTTGTTATCGCTATGACCTCTCCTGTCTGTACCTTCATAACCACTACGGAACCCCTCATATCCTGGGTCTCAGTCGCTACCATCGCTTTTTCCAACTCCTGTTGTATCCTTACATCTAAAGTAAGAACCAGATTGTTACCGCTTTGTGGTGGTAGTTTTCTTAATGCTATAAGTTCCCTGCCAGAAACATCTACCTCAACTTCCTTGTATCCTTTTTCACCTCGCAAAACAGATTCATATACATTTTCTAAACCATTTTTACCAATAAAATCTCCTTGCTTATAGCTAGGGTCTTTATGGTTTTTCAATCTCTTTTTAGAAATCTCTCCNAGATAACCTAGCGTGTGGGATGCCAGNCTTTTGAACACATAATTCCTTAAAGGTTCTGCCTTGATATGTATTCCAGGAAGGCTCATGTTATTCTCTTCTACAAAAGCTACTTCTTTACGGGAAATATCGCCTTTGATCAAAACCTCCTTAAAGGATTTACTTTGGCCCATTTTCTTTTTTAATTTTTTTCGGTCAAAAGAAATTTTTTGGGAAAGTTTGTCGAGTGAAGCAGTCAGGTCACTGGCATCTTCAGGAGTTAAGTANAGGTTAAATGCCGGACGAATGCTAACTAAAGTCTCTCCGTTCCGGTCCTTGATCACCCCGCGATTTGCAGGCAAGGTCACCATACGAACTCGATTATTCTCTGAAAGACCCGTGAGGTATTGCCACTTTAAAATCTGCAAATACCAGACGCGCATCCATAAACAAAGGAATGAAATTACGACAAGAATAGCAAAGACACGCACCTTTTTTTTAATCGTATCACTTGTTTCGGTACCATAACGATATAAGGTCATCTTGTCATTCCCACATAGGAATTAGATGTTTTTAACTGTAACCATCGATTAGTTTTATTTAATACCAAAAATAAGAATGGACCTAATAATGCATTATAAATACTGTAAACTGGTAACAACTGATACAAGAAACTGGAAGCTACCTCCCCCTTAAGAATAGTTCCCATAGAAAAATAAAAAACTAGGCCATCAAAAATAGAAGCCAAAATGAGAAATATTCCTATAGGTAGCACACCTTCAACATAAAACTTACCCTTAAGCGTGGAAAAGAAATAAGCACTCAGGCCCTTCGATAAAGTATTCACTCCCAATAGTCCTCCTGACAGACCATCTTGGATAAGCCCTAGAGTAATACCGGCTCCAACCCCACCTATCCGGGAGCAACGAACACCACAGTAAACTACCCATATCAGAATGAAATCTGGCGTAACTCCACCAAAAGAGAAAAGTTTCAGCCAAGTGGTCTGGGCTGAAAACAAAAATATAGCGATCAGTACCTGAGAAAAGTAATACATAAAAGAACCTAAGGCAAAAGTACAAGGACNTCTTCCAGGCGTAACAAGTCTGAGCTGGGAATCAAAGTAATCTCTTGAAAAAGACCCTGTTTCTTCTTAAGAACCTCTGAAACCTTCCCAATGATTAGACCTTTCGGAAAAATTCCACCCAGCCCTGAAGAAAGGACGGGATCTCCGACTTTAACGTCTGCAGTATTGGGAACAAATTTGAGCCGGCACTCATCTTCGCCCATTCCAACCACAACTCCCGATATTCTACTGCCCTGAAACAAGGCATCGACTGCGCTCCGACCATCAACAATCAAAAGCACCTTAGATGTATGTAGACCAGCATGAATAACTTGGCCGATCACCCCAACTTCAGTAACCACAGCCAAGTGGTCCTTTATTCCGTTTTTCACGCCCTTATTAATAACAACCACCTTGGACCATTGGGTGGCATCTCTACCAATGACAGACGCCATCACAGTTTTTCCCTCCCAATCTCCTTCATAATCCATTAGTTTGGCGAGTCTTTTTTGAGTGGCAAGGCGCTCAATAAGCTGATTTTTTTCGCTTATGAGACCTTGCACTTGCAGCTTTAGCATATCATTTTGCTTGGCTACATCGATGAGGAGGAAATAATGATTGATACTATCGGAAATTGACTGAAGAGTTTGGGCNAAATAATTCTGAAACGGGGAAAGGACCTCCCCTACTATGGAGTCCAGAAAACGAACACCTTTTTCCTGTTTGACATTTAAAGTCATCAACGCAAGAGAAAACAGCAAAATAGCTGAAACAAGAATAATATCTCTTTTATTTTTATTTCCGGTTCTGGGCACCGGCTAGAGAGAAACCTTTCTAAGCAGTTTAGGATTGTCCAAAACTTTTCCTGCACCCAAAGCAACTGCTGAAAGNGGATCAACGGCAAGTGTTATCGGCAAACCAGTTGCTTCCTTGAGAAGTATGTCCAGCCCTTTAATCAGCGAACCTCCACCAGCTACAACTACCCCCTTATCTACAATATCTGCGGCCAGNTCGGGAGGTGTTCGTTCTAGAGCAATCTTGACGGCTTCGACAATTGTACAAAAAGTATCGGCTAGTGCTTCCCGAACTTCTTCATCGGAGAGGATCAGGGTTTTGGGTATCCCCGCAACAAGATCCCGACCCTTCACTTCCATGGTCATGTTTTTTTTCAAAGGATAGGCTGAACCAATTTGAATTTTTACTTCTTCTGCAGTCCGTTCACCAACCAGAAGATTATATTTCTTTTTGACATAGTTAACGATAGCCTCATCCATCTCGTCTCCGGCAATACGGACCGACTTACTATAAACGACGCCAGACATAGAAATGATTGCAACTTCTGTCGTCCCACCACCTATGTCAACAATCATGTTACCCGTAGGATCCTGAACAGGAAGGTCCACACCAATAGCGGCTGCCATAGGTTCCTCTATCAGAAACACTTCACGCGCTCCTGCAGACTCCGCTGAATCCCTTACAGCTCGTTTTTCTACTTGCGTAATTCCGGAGGGAACAGCTATGACAACTCTAGGGCGAACTAATGTTTTGCGGTTATTATGGACCTTTTGAATTAAAGTCCGGATCATCTTTTCTGTCACTTCAAAATGAGCGATCACGCCGTCCTTCATTGGACGAATAGCTGTGATACTACCCGGAGCACGACCCAGCATTTGTTTAGCCTCTTCCCCAACAGCCATAACTTCTTTGGTATTAGCATTTATAGCGACGACTGAAGGTTCCCGCAGAACTATCCCCTGGCCTTTGACATTCACCAGATTATTCGCCGTTCCCAAGTCAATTGCTAAATCGTTGGAGAATAAATCCCAGAAAAAATTAAACACTCATATACCTTCTTAAGGATTTTATAAGCTAACGTAACTTCTTGTTTTTCTTCAAGTTTCTTTATAACAAGGGGCCGTAAAAATTGCAACATAAATCCCGAGTGTCTACTACTCTAACGATAACCATTTAAAATCTATAAGAACGAATAATCAGCTTTCCACAAAAATCTCCTTAAGCACTAAATAATAATGGCTTGCGATTTTCTTGCACGTTTTATAGTATAGGTGCCTTCTTCAACTTAGAACCGAGAGAAACATCAATGCTGAGCGTAATTCGAGAACATGCTGATTCCTGGCTGATCAAAGCTATCCTGTGGATGATCATTTTGGCCTTTGTAGGAACTATTTTTTATTCATGGGGAATGGGAGGTGCTTCTGGCTCAGGAGGTGGTGTCATAGCAACCGTTCATGGAGAAAAAATCTTTGCAGGTGAATATGAACGCACATTTAATAATCTTGTAAGTTTTTATAGACAACAATTTAAGAATCAGTTTTCTGATGAAATGATTAAAAAACTTGATCTGAAAACTCAAGCCCTGGAGGCTCTAGTTCAAAAAAAGTTACTACTTCAGGAGGCCAAGAAACAAAATTTAAGAATCAGCGATGCTGAGCTGATTTCTCATATCCAGGGATTACAGGTATTCCAGAACGAAAAAAAATTCAGTGAAGAGTCCTATCGAAATTACCTGCAGTTTCAGCGGGTCACACCCGGTGAGTTTGAAGATAACCAACGTGAAAATTTGATTTTGAATAAGCTAGAAAAATTGTTTGGAACCAGCGCTAAAGTTTCACAAGCTGAAATTCGAGAAACCTTCATAACTGAAGAGGAGAAAGCTAAGTTGGACTATGTACGTTTTAACAGTGATCACTTTCAGGCTGAAAAAACTTTTTCCGCAGAAGAACTCAATGACTTTTTCCAAGCTAATAAAAAAAAGTTTGAAGTACCACCTCAAATCCAAGTTGAATATGTAAAAGTTGAGCCAAAAGCATATTTGGAAAATATCACACCTCGAGATGAAGATATCGAGGATTATTATCAAGCCAAGATCGCTGATTTTCGTGTTAAGAAAATGTATCGTGCTAGCCACATACTTATTCATATAAATTCATCAAAGATTGAAGACGTTGCTTCTCCTGAAGAAAAACAAAAACTAGCTCAGGATAAGGCAAAGGCCAGAGCAACTGATCTTCTTGGAAAAGTTAAAGCAGGTGCTAACTTCGAAGAAGTTGCTAAAAAACATTCTGATGATCCCGGCTCAGGTTCACAGGGAGGAAGCCTAGGAGAGTTCCCAAAAGGAACCATGGTCTCCGCATTTGAGTCCGCTCTAGAAGAACTTGCGATTGGTGAAATTAGCGAACCTATCTTAACTCCTTTTGGATACCACATAATTAAACTAGAAAGTCGCACAGAAGAGCGATTCAAAGCTATAGAAGAGGTGCGCGAAGATATCATAAGCTCTTTGAAAAGAATAAAAGCTCGACAAAAGGTCAGAAGAATTGCAAAACACATCTATCAAGAAGCAGAAAAAAATGGCGACTTAAAGAAAGCCGCCGAAAAGAACAAGGTTGATACAACAATTAGCGAGTTTTTCTCTAGAGAAAATCATAATCTCCCGGAAATCGGAGCTCATCCTCAATTTTTTAACACTGCATTCAGCCTCCAAAAAAACAACATAAGCAAACCAATAAATACTCCCGAGGCATCTTTCATTATAAAGCTAGCTGGCAACAAAGATGCCCATATTCCCGAATTGATAGAAGTCAAAAAAAATGTTGAACAGACTCTGGTAGAACAGGTTAATGAGGAAGTAACCTCTGCTAAATTTAAAGAACTAAAGCAAAGGCTTGACAAGGAAAAAGATCTAGAAAAAATTATTGAGGGGCTGGATTTAAGCGTCAAGCATTCACCCTTCTTCAGTATGGCAGACTCTATTCCAGGAGTTGGAAATATCAAAGAAATAAAGGAAAAGGCTTTTGCTTTGAATGTAGGAGACATTGCTTCGGCAAAAGTAAGAAATCGTTTCTATCTTTTTAAACGGGTAGAAAAACAAGAAGCTGGAGAGCCTGATAAGGGTCAAGTAAAAAGAATCATCAAAAGAATCAAACAGGAAAAAAGCCGCCGAATGTTTCAGGAATGGGTAGACAACTTAAAGGTTCAGGCAGATATTATGATCGATAAAAGCCTGATGTGATTTACCACTGACAGTATCTCTTTTAAAACCATGAATATAATCAGCAAATCTCAATTTATTTTTTAGACTACAGAGATTTTTTATACAGATGGTGAATTTTGAGAATTTTATCTGTCAATGACTCAATATCTTTAGCGATAACTCGAATCATCTCTTCCTTCCTTATTCCCCCTAAATCGTAAATTATATCTGGCACGGAGCCATAGTCTGTAAGAGCTTGTTGAGTACCCCACTCCAAGGATGACCCCTCCTTTACTCTTACTTTTTTTGGCTCAAGGGCTCTATCAAAAGAAGCTATAGTAAACCTGAGACGTTGGCAAATACGTAATAACACATCCGTATATTTAATATTCATAACGACACGTTTTTGAGGGTCGTGGCGCATGACCGTCAACACAATATTAGCAACATGACGAGAACCACCAAACTCAGGCTCAGCACCTATAAAAATATCTTCACCATTTTTGATGATGCGTCCAGGAATAGCTAGAACATCCTCATGATATTTGGCACCGTTTAATCCTAAACCAATATTGGTTTGAACCTCGGGGATCAATGACCCAATTCTTTCATCCCGAAAGACCCTAATCGCCCGATTCATTGCTGTTATCGCCTTAGATTTTTCATTTTCTCTATGAAGTAAGGATAATGGCTCAACACTCACATTGCCTGTTCCAGAAACAACTTCGCCGAGAATAGCATGCCCGATAAACTCTTTAGCATCTTTTACGGCCAGCAGAGTCTGCCTGCCTAAAGCTAATCTCGCCGTAATAGCAGATGAATAAACACAACCGGTTCCATGCGGATCCGATTGAGATAATCGCTTTGATTTCAAAATCTCAAATCCGTTGTTATCCATATACAGATCTTCTGGGGTTCCTTTCAAATGTCCACCCGTAATCACTATAGCCCGCACTCCAAGCTTAAGAATTTTACGTGCAGCTCGCTTTCTGTCTGCTAAAATCCGAATTTTGATTCCAGATAGTATTTCGGCTTCTCGAATATTCGGGGTCACAAGATACGCTAAAGGCAACAAACGCTCCTTCATCATCTCGACCCCAGATGAGGTAAGTAGTTTTTTCCCAGAAGAAGAAAAAATAACGGGATCAACAACTAATTTTTTAACTCGATAACGTTTAAGCATCGAGGCAACACAATCAACAATTTGTTCATTACCTAGCATACCTGTTTTTACTGCCTGGCATTTGCCATCACCTAAAATTGACTTCAACTGGCTTTCTACAACGCCAACCGGTAAATCATTCACGCCCTGAACACCAAGAGTATTCTGGGAAGTAATCGAAGTGATCACTGTTTTACTAAACACACCCAGAGCTGAAAAAGTTTTAAGATCAGCTTGAATACCAGCACCTCCACCAGAATCGGATCCAGCTATTGTCAAAGCTACTGCAGTTTTATCAGGCATAAAAAATCTCATTAATAATGTGGAAAAATAGTATAAAAAATAAGAAGAAATTAATGTAACAGAACGCCTAGAAATCTGGCAATAAAATATTGGAGTAATTCAGGCAACAGTAACGGATTTGGCGAGAGAACGAGGTTTGTCTATGTTACGCTTCAAAGAGGTGGCAGTAAAATATGCAAACAACTGCCCAATGACTAGTTGAATAAGAGGAGCCGTCAAGGAAGGAACTTTAGGAAGTATCAACTCTTCGCTATATAAATCTGAGTTTTTACCCTGTTCTGAGAAGTGAATTCCTAAAACAAAGCCTGACCGCGCACGAATCTCTTCTATGCTGTGCATAGTTGCTTCATAAAGAGCTTTGTCCTCAGGAGGGGGGACAAAAACTATTGAAGACACATCATCATCAATCATAGCAAGCGTTCCATGCTTTAAAAATCCGCCCGGCATTCCTTCTGCGTGAACATATGCAACTTCCTTCATTTTTAAAGCTGATTCTAAAGCTATCGGATAGTAAATTCCTCGCCCTAAATAAAGCCAATTTCTTGTACCTGAATACTTATGCGCTAGACGATGAATAAAGCCTGACCGTTCATTTAAAATTCCCTGAATAATTTCAGGAAGTTCTCTCAAGGAAAACATATGCTGGTTATAAGTTTTTGCAGTGATCGTTTTCTTTTTTAAAGCCAATTTCATGGCAAGCACAGTCAATACTACCATTTGCGATAGAGCAGCCTTTGTACTGATCACACAGATTTCAGGGCCTGATCCTTGTAGGATTACCTTATCAACCAATCTAGCAATCGAAGAACCCATGACATTCACAACAGCGGCCGTTTGAGCTCCCTTAGACTTAGCATGCTTCAATGCCGACAAGGTGTCAAAAGTCTCACCGGATTGCGATGCACAAAAAAATAGAGACTGTTTATTCACATTGGCAAGCGCCATAAATTCATCAGAACTGATAGAAGGGAAAAACTCCTGGGCCAACTTAGAAAAAATATATTTAGCATATTTAGCCACATAAAAAGTAGTTCCCACTCCCAACAAATATGAGCTTTTAGATTTGGCAAACAAGTCAACGACCCCATCCAGCCCTGACTCTTCCAGATCCAAAGCGTTGGAAACAGTTTGAGGCTGCTCATAAATTTCCTTAAGCATATAATGAGGATAGCCTCCTTTTTTAGAGGTCTCGCTGTCCCATTCTATTTTAGTAATAGGTTTCGTGACCTCCTCCTTACTTAAAAGATCCTTCACTACATAAGCATCTCGGGAAATGATGGCATACTCCCTGTCATCCAATATCACTGCATTTTTTGTATGATCGATAAACGCGTTGAAGTCGGACCCAATAAATTTAATCTCATCACCTATACCCAGCATCAGGGGTGATTCCTTTTTCGCGCAAAAAATCTGTTCGGGATGGTAAGAGGAAATGAGCGCAATGGCATAAGTTCCTTCAATGATATTTAGCATCTTCACAAAAGCTTTTTCCACATTACGACTGCGCTTATAAAATTTCTCTAAAAGGTGTGCAAGGACTTCGGTGTCGGTTTCAGAAGAAAACTTAAAACCTTCTTTTTGCAGTTGTGCTCTCAAGGGACGATAATTAGAAATGATCCCATTATGAACTACCGCAAAATTACCATCGCGAGATGTAAACGGATGAGTGTTCCCCCTCGTCACTTTTCCGTGCGTAGCCCAGCGAGTATGAGCAATACCTATCTTACTTTTGTATTGCAAAACATTATGCTTACGATAAAACTCTTCTACCCCACCAATGTCTTTCTTAATGAGGATACTTGATTTGTTTATCAAAGCCACACCACAAGAATCGTAACCCCTATACTCAAGGTTTTTTATTCCCTCAAAAAGAAGCTCAGATATATTTTTTAATCCAACAGCACCGCTAATTCCACACATATTCGTCCTATCATTTCTGTTTGACTGAGTAACAAGCGGGAATAGTTTTACCAGGAGCGATCACCGTGCCCGGCTGAAGAGTATTCCCAGCCCCCACAACAACCCCATCACCCAAAAAAGCACCCAGTTTTGTCATTCCCGTTTTTATGGGTCCTTTCCCGTTTTTCACAGAAATAGGTTTCCAGTCTATATTTCTATTCACTGTCATACATCCTGCACCCATATCCACACTTTCACCCAATACACTGTCGCCAATAAAAGAAAGACGGCCTATCTGAGTGTTTTCCATCACCACACAATTTTTCAATTCAACTCCACTACCAACCGAACATTTTTTAGCTATAGAAGTATAGCTCCTGACAAGAGAGTTGTTACCTATATAGCTTTTCTCTCCGATACAACAAGGGCCCTCCAATACAGCACCTGATTTAATCACTGCCCCTGCCTCGATCCGGACAATACCCTGCAAAGTCACATTTGCTTCGAGAGTCGCGGTTTTAGCGATAGAGGTCTCCTGCCACGAGTCCATGATCATCTTATTTGCCGTCAAAATTTCCCAAGGATAGACCACATCCAGCCATTCATCTTCCCACATGGAAGCACGCAGTCCCTCTCCTCCCACCACCTTTTTCAAGGCCTTCTCCATAGAGTTCCCAGAAGATTCCAGTAGTTCAAAAAAAGAAGCTGGCAAAATAAATACTCCAGACAGAACATAGTTCCCGAGGTTATTACCCTTGGGTTTCTCAATAATTTTTGTGATTTCCATGCGTGCATTGAGAAAAACATTGCCAAACATCTGGTTGGAGGGTGGCAAACATATAGAGGCCACCGGACATTTGAAGGAGTGAAAGGATTGCAGAGTTTTACTGAAGATATTATCCGCTGTCAGAATATCTCCATACGCAAGCATGAAATATTCACCTGGGAGAATTTTATTTTTAACTTGCATAACCGCATGCCCAATTCCTAGCTTGCGTTTTTGTTCCACATGATGCAAATTCAAACCGTTATGTTCCTGTTCCTGAATCTGACTGATTAATTTTTCTTTCTTATGACCAGTCACCACGAAAAGGTCATTAACTCCCGCACTTTTAAGCAAACCAAAGGTATTATCCAACAAAGTACGCCCAGCAACACCAATCATAGAAATGGGTCGCGTATTTGAAAATGGGGTAAGATTGGTTCCATCACCTGCGGCAAGAATTATGGCTTTCATTTGAGAGAATCCTGATTGGGAAGGATAAAGTTAGCTACGAAGACTGATGATGATCCACCATTAGCCGTTCCGCTCGGTTCAAATCATCTGGAGAATTAATTCCAAGTATCTCGTTCGCATCCTGAGTCTGAGTAGTTTGAACGAAATACCTCTTTCTTACCAGATATTCTATCGTATCGGTCAAATAGTATTCCTTCTGAGCATTATTGGAGTCAATATGCTCTAAAGCCTTAAAAAACAAATCACTGTCAAAACAATATACCCCGGAATTGAATTCGTCAACTTTTTTCTCGGCATCCGAAGCGTCTTTAAATTCAACAATTTTTGATATCAAACCATTTTCATTACAAATGATACGCCCAAAGTCATAGCACCCATCATTCTTAAGAGTCAGCACCGTACATTTTGCATCGCTGGCTCTATGCTCTGAAACCATTTTTAGCAGAGTATCAGGTCGAATCAAAGGCATGTCGCCGCACAATACTAAAATAAGACCTTTAAATTTTTCTAATTTTTCTTTGGCTTGCTTTGCTGCATGGCCCGTGCCCAATTGCTGATGCTGTATCACGAACTCTACCTCTCGGTCGGCAAAAGCTTGCTGAACCTGGTCTGCCTGATGCCCCACCACAACTAATGTTCGAACAGGGTTTAGTTTGGAGGAACTTTCAAGCACATAGTGAAGAAGAGGATGGCCTGCAAGAGGAATAAGAACTTTGGCAAGTGAGGATTGCATCCGGGTACCTTTACCCGCCGCTAAAATAACGACCGCTAGGTCTGGTTGTTGCATTTAATTTTATATTCTGCGATTTTTTTTCTTAAGGTATTGCGGTTGATCCCTAGAATATTTGCAGCCTGGGTTTGGTTTCCACCAGTTTCCTTTAAAACGATTTCAACCAGCGGTTTCTCAATCCCTCCCATAATCAATTGATGCAGATGTCCATTATTTTTTTCATCCATCTCGCCAACATATTGCCGGATAGATTTATCCAGCCATTTTTCAAGAAAAGTAGTTACTTGTTTTTGGGTTTTACTCATATCTGGAGGGTTCATTTCCAATTATTGTAAGAAAATTGTGACGTCCTCCCAAGTATCACTTGCGGAATTTTCCGATACTAGCAAACTCATATCAAACGGTCAAGCATGGAGTTCTAGACTTTTTAGAATCATGGAATTACAAGTTGATTACTCTTAAGTGCATGGTCTAAGATGAAATGAAAATAATTTGAACAACATTTAATTTAATTTTTACTATTATGAAAGTCGCCTGCGTTACATTGGGATGTAGAACCAACCAGCACGATACTGCAGAAATGCAGACCTTACTTAAACAGGAAGGTTTCTCTATTGTAGACGGCAAAGATAAAGCCGATGCATATGTCATAAATACTTGCACAGTCACACAACGCAGCGATTATAGCTCCCGTCTTGCGGTTAAAAAATCGCTTGCTATCAACCCTGATGCTCTAGTTGTTTTTACCGGATGCTATGCACAGTTGAACCCACAAGAAGCTTCTAAGTTAAACGGTCTAGACATTGTTTTAGGCAACGCAGACAAGTTGGAAATCGCTAACCTTTTAAAAATGAGGCTATTAAACCCTAGACAGCCTTGGAAAAAAAATGTGGATACAGAGATCATCATGTCCGATATCCATAAAAAGCGGATATTTCGAACCATTCCTGTAAATAATTTTCAGGGCATGACCAAGGCATTCATTAAGGTCCAAACTGGCTGTGATGAGAAATGTTCATTTTGTACTGTAGTTAAGGCACGAGGTAAGTCAGTCAGCGATACTCGTGAAAATATCATACATAATATTCAACAAGCTATAGCTTCTGGTTTTAAGGAAATTACCTTAACGGGAATCAACTTAGGAACTTGGGGTATGGATCGAAACGAAAAATTTTCTGCCCTAGTCCGAGATATCGTTGAGATTTCTGGCAATTTTCGTGTACGGTTAAGCTCAATCAACCCAATGGAAATCGATGACGATTTGATACAACTTATAGCAGAAACTGAAAAGCTTTGCTCACACCTTCACATTCCCTTGCAAAGTGGTGATGACACAACCTTGAAGTCAATGCGTAGAAATTATAACCGGGATCAATACCTCGAAGTCACTCAACGCGCTATCAAAACTATTCCTCAGTTAGGGCTAGGAGCAGATGTTATAGTTGGCTTCCCGGGAGAAACTGAGGAAGCATTTGAAAAAACCCGCAATCTGATAGAAAAATTACCTTTCTCGTATTTACACGTGTTTGCCTATTCGCCACGCCGAGGTACAGAAGCACACCAGATTAAAGATAATGTGCCCGGTAATATTAAGAAAGAAAGAAGCAAGACTCTTACCCAATTGGTCAGTCAAAAATCTTTGAAAATTAGAGAGAGCTTTTTAGGACAACAGGAAACTATTCTAATTGAAAATCAACGCGACACGAAATCTGGTTGGCTAAAAGGGCATACTGGAAACTTTATTCCAGTCATTATAGAAGGTGCGGATTCATTAAAAAATAGTCTTATCCCAGTCACCCTAAAAGAAGTTTCCGAGCATCAGGTCATAGGATGCGTCCAGTAATCACCCTAACCACCGACTTTGGTCTTCATGACTCCTATGTTGGAATCATGAAAGGAGTTCTTCTTAATATTTTGCCTGATGCTCAGATCGTTGACATCACCCATAATATAGAACCACAAAATATCACTCAAGCTGCATTGATTCTCAATGCAGCCTATCCCTGGTTCCCCAGAAAAACTGTTCACGTGGTAATCGTTGACCCCGGTGTTGGAGGCAGTTTCACAACTCAGAAAAAGAGGAATAATAGAGCATCTACAAAAAAAATAGGTGGACCTGAGCCTAGTTTAGTGATGCGAAGAGCTGTGGTAGTTCAATCAAAATTTCAAACCTTTGTCGGACCCGACAATGGAGTGCTCACACCCATTCTACATCCTGATAGTCGGACTTACGAGATCACCAACAAAAAGTATTTCCTTAATAATATATCCAACACATTTCACGGGCGCGATGTCTTTGCTCCTTGTGCAGCCTGGCTTGCCAGTGGTGTTCACCCCTCGAAAGTGGGCCCGAGAGTTTTAAAACCAATACGTCAAGACTTTCCTCAGCCTCAGTTAAAAGGTACAACTCTTCATGGTGAAATTATTCATATTGATCAATTCGGCAACCTCACCACTAATATTTCCGAAGAATTAATTCACGAACATATTACTTCTTCCGATACAATAGAGATTCGAATCGGTAAGCATCGAATCGATGGACTCGTCACTGGGTATTACCAAATGAAACCCGATCGACTCGGAGCCATCATCAATAGCTGGAACCATCTGGAAATCTTTTACCGAGAAGATAACGCCCAAAAAGAGCTAAAAGCCAAAACTGGTCAGTCCGTAACCTTGAGAGTCCACTAGATTATTTATGGATGGCCCCCTTTTCAAAGAACTTATCCAATTATTCGGTTATTAATCGTGAGTGACATTAAAATTATCTGTCAAAATAAAAAGGCGAGGCATAATTACACCATTGAGGATTCTCTAGAGGCAGGGATAATGTTAAAAGGCACAGAAGTAAAATCTCTGAGAAACGGCAAAGCCAACCTGGTCGACAGCTATGCCATCATTGACGGTGCAGAAGCCTGGTTACTTAATTTCCATATCGATGCTTACACCCCTGCCACGCAGTTCAATCATCACCCCATGCGAAAGCGCAAACTACTTTTACATAAAAAAGAAATCAGCAAGCTCATAGGAAAAACTCAGGAAAAAGGCTGCACTTTGGTTCCTCTAAAAATTTATTTTAAAAATGGAAAAGCAAAAGTAGATGTAGGCATTGCCAAAGCAAAAAAACTCTATGATAAACGCGCCTCGATCAAGAAACGTGAGTCTGAACGGGAAATTGATCGAGCTATGAAATCTAGAAACCGTTAAATCAAGTAAATAAAATTTGTACCGTTTGATGCTCCATTAACTACCGGATAGACAAAAGTAAAAAAGAGTTACCCCTCATAGTTACTACTACAAAATCATGCCCTTGACCTACTTCCTCGAGGCCTTTTCTGACGGTAAACAACCAATACTACTCCGCCAACAGCTATTATGCCTCCCATATAACCCATCGATCCGATTGGGTCAGCTTGCAATCCGGCAAAGCCCATTTCAGGAAGAATATTCATTCCCAAAAGGGTTATCAGTGGATTCAAGCTAATTATAAGGCTTATCAGAGCTAGAGGAATATATTTTACTGCTTCAGCAAGGGCACCATACGCAAGTAGCGTGTTGATCCCACAAAATATCATTGATAACCAAGCGGTAAGCCCGGCTCTCGTGAAATCTGTCCATTCGACCCCACCTATCAACGTGAGTGTTGCAACGGCATAGACCAAAAGGTTTAAAGATTGAGCACCATATTTTCGACTGAGAAATTTTTGTGCAACCATATATCCGACCCAAACTAAACCTGCAAGAACAATTAAAAAGTCAGCGTAATAATAGTCTCGTACCTCTTGAATATGACTTTGCTGGTCATTAAAAAAAATGAATAGACCGCTTCCTGCGATAACCATTCCCAGAGTCTGACTAAAAGCTAAACGTTCATGAAAAACATAGACTCCCGCCAAAACCAGAAAAATCGAAGCAGTCTGTATCAGGACCGCCATATTTGAAGGCCCGCTTAAGTCCACCCCCAACGTAACCCAATAATAATTTGCGGAAAGACAGGCACCTCCCAAGACTCCCATCCACGGTAGTTTGCGAAAAATGTTTAGGGGTTTATAAGCTTTACATTGCATAATGACGGCAAGAATCAAAAGTGCAAACAGGAATCGGAACCATGAAATTGTTCCTGCATGAAAATCTTGTAGAGTGATTTTCAGAAAAATTGGTAAAACACCCCAAAGTAATGCAGTAACAATGGAAAAGAAAATACCACGCAGGTAGTGCGAACTAACCATTAAGCTAGCCTTGAAAAGGAAATGTAACAAGAGTCGTGTGTCAGGTCGAAATAAGTTGTTGCTGGCCAGACAAGACTATTACTCATTAGTCCGACATTTAGTGAAGGTTGGAAAAGTTTTTCAAAATGGTAAGCCCTAAACGCTGGCTTTTTTCCGGGTGAAACTGAAAAGCATGGATATTTTCGTGATGGACTCCTGAAGTAAAATCGGCCCCATAAAAGGTAGTCGTCGCAACAATCGCGGAATCCTGGGGAACAACATAATAGGAATGTACAAAGTAAAAATAGGATTCATCGGCCACAGAATCAAATAACGGGTTACCCGGAATTACTCGCACCGTGTTCCATCCCATATGTGGAATTTTTAAAGGCTCATTAGCATTAGATATAACATTTTTGAATCCCACCACTTTTCCCGGAAGAATGCCCAGCCCATCTACATGACCAAATTCTTCAGCTTGATTAAACAAAAGCTGCAGGCCAAGGCATATCCCTAAAAAAGGTTTGCCACTTTTGGCAGACTGGCATACCGTATCAATCAAGTCTAGTTTTTCCAGGTTGGCCATACACTCCTTGAATGCTCCGACACCGGGAAGGACCACAGATTTAGCGGAAAGGATTTTTTTGGAATCGCTGGTAATAATCGCTTCGGCGCCCACTGCCTCAAATCCTTTTTGTACAGAACGGAGATTACCCATTCCATAGTCAATAATAGCGATCAACTATAGGGTCCCTTTGGTCGAGGGGATGGTTCCCGAACGGGAATCCAGCGAGCACGCAAAGTCTAAAGCACGGGCAAAGGATTTAAACAACGCTTCGACTATATGATGAAGATTACTCCAGTAAGGAGAATTGAAGTGTATGGTCAGACCGCTATTGGCCGCAAAGGCCTGAAAAAATTCCGAAACGAGCTCTACATCAAACTCTCCAAGTTTTGCCTTTGGAAGTTCTAGATTGAACACAAAGAAAGCACGGCCACTGATATCCACTATACATTGGGCCAAAGCTTCGTTGAGGGGCACATTAGCTTCCGCGAACCGGCGAATACCTTTTTTATCTCCCAAAGCTTCCTTAAAAGCCTGACCAACTGCTATACCCACATCTTCCACTGTGTGGTGAAAATCTATATGGGTATCACCCTGCGCTTTAACCGTTAGATCAAAAAAACCATGACGAGCCAATTGTGACAACATATGATCTAAAAATGCTACAGGGGTTCGTATATCTTGAATCCCTGTCCCATCCAGATTCAGAGTTACCTCAATTTGAGTCTCGCTCGTGGAGCGCTTAACGTGAGAAGTTCTAGCCATTAAGAGATTGATTTACCTTAATATCTTCTTTTTTTCCATTTCCAGAATAGGGTAATTTTTCACCGTTCAAAGAATGTGGTTTCTTACCATTATCAGATGCCCATTCTTTTCCATTACCAGACGTCATTACACCAGAAATAGTTCCATAAAAAGCTCTAATAGTTTCATATATACCATCTGGATCAAGCTTTAGAATTTTACGCTGTATTTTAGGTGCTCCATGCTCAAGAACAATGTCACCAAGCCCAATACACTTAACAGGAATATTAAATACTTCCTCCTCCTGCAATGCTTCAAGAACAGCCGACCCAAAACCACCCATTAGTGAATGCTCTTCGGTCGTGATCAAACATCTTGTTTGGAGAGCATATTTTACAATCAATTCTTTATCCACCGGTTTAGCAAATCGGGCATTAAGAACAGCAACGCTGACGCCTTCCTTCTCAAACTTCTTTGCCACTTGCTGAGCCCAATCCACAGTATGACCATAAGCAATTATGGCAATATCTGTTCCGTCTTGAATCACCTCGCCCTTACCGATCTCGAGTTTCTTAATTTCAGGATCGAGCGGTACCCCTAAGCCAGGACCTCGAGGATAACGAAGAGCAGCCGGGCCATTATGATAAACAGATGTTTTAAGCATATGCCGCAGTTCATTTTCATCTTTTGGCGCCATGACCACCATATTTGGCAAGGTACGAAGAAAAGCAATATCGTACAATCCTTGGTGCGTTGCACCGTCCTCCCCTACTATCCCTGCTCGGTCCATAGCAAAGGTCACAGATAGATCCATCAGACAGATGTCGTGAACAACTTGATCATATGCCCTTTGTAAAAAAGTCGAGTAAATCGCCGCAACAGGACGAAAGCCCTCTATCGAGAGCGCTCCAGCAAATGCAACGCCATGCTGCTCAGCCATACCAACATCAAAAGTACGATCGGGAAACTCTTTACCAAACTTGCTGATGCCTGTTCCATCTGGCATTGCTGCAGTAATACCAATTACCTTCTCATCTTCTTTAGCAAGTTGAATTAGCGCATCCGCAAACACATTGGTATAAGCGGGATTGGCCTTCTTTTTATGAAACTCACCGGTGGAAACATTGAAGGGTTTAGCACCATGCCATACATCGGCCTTTTCTTCAGCCTGCTCATAACCTTTTCCCTTTCGGGTAATGACATGCATCAAGGTAGGACCTTTAAGGTCTTTCACCGCATTGAACGATTCAGTCAACGCCTTGATGTCATGACCATCAATCGGCCCAACATAACGAAAGCCCAAGTCTTCAAATAAACGCCCCGGAATGAATACGCCTTTAATAGCCTCGTCTATTTTATGTGCATATCGCTTTATTTCCTTACCGAAACCGGGAACAGATGACAAAAGCTGACCTATCTCCTGCTTTATTTTCAACATAACCTGTCCAGTCATGATCTTGCTAAGATGAGCAGACATACCACCTACGTTAGCAGAGATTGACCACTCATTATCGTTAAGCACAACAATCATATCATTTTGGATATGCCCGGTATGATTGAGCCCCTCAAAAGCCATTCCAGCAGTAAGCGAACCATCTCCGATAACAGCAACAACATCATTATCTTGCTTTTTCAGGTCTCTCGCTTTGGCAAAAGCTAATGCAGCCGAAATGGAAGTGCCGCCGTGTCCGCAATTCCAATGGTCATGCTCACTTTCTTCGCGTTTGGTGAAACCACAGAGTCCTTCATGTTGACGGAGAGTATTGAATTTATCTTTTCGACCTGTCAGTAACTTATGAACATATGACTGGTGACCCACATCCCAGATAAATTTATCTTCAGGACTATTAAAGACATAATGCATTGCCAAGGTCAGTTCTACAACACCCAGATTAGAGGACAAATGTCCACCCGTTTCAGAAATTCCATCCAAAAGCATGTCACGGATTTCTCGAGCAAGAAGTGGCAACTCTTCTATCGAAAGTTTCTTCAGATCTGCGGGGCTATCAACTCGACTTAAGAACTTACTCATAGGGGTCTCAGCCAATTAAAATGTTCGTTGTACGAAGAAGCGGGCAATCTCTCGGAGAGGGTTTGCTCGATCATCAAATTCTTCAAGACTAGCTATACTTTCTTTGACTAACTCTTCGGCTTTTCGACGAGACTCTTCCAAGCCATAAAGGGCAGGATAGGTTGCCTTATCATTACTTAGATCACTACCAATGTCCTTACCCAGTTGTTTTTCATCACCTGTGATATCAAGAATATCATCAATAATTTGAAAAGCGTGCCCTATATGAGAACCAAATAGCGACAATGCACTCAACTGTTGGGAACTAGCTTGGCCAAGCATACCACCACAACGGATACAAGCTCTAATCAAACACCCTGTTTTATAAGTATGAATATATTCCAGAGTTGCAGCATCGACAGATTTGCCCTCTGATTCCAGGTCAACAACTTGACCACCAATCATACCCTTAGAACCGAGAGCCGTTGCCATCTCATGAGAAGCATTGAGAATGTACTCAGCGGGGATGGACTCCATCCCTTTCGATCGACTCATCAGGATAAAGGCTTCAGTCAGTAAAGCATCACCTGCTAAAATGGCGATGGCTTCTCCAAAAACTTTATGGTTTGTAGGTTTCCCCCGTCGAAGATCATCATTATCCAAAGCAGGTAGATCATCATGAATAAGGGTATACGTGTGTATCATCTCAGCAGCTACTGCAAACGGCAAAACTGCTTCATGATCCCCCCCTACGGCTTCCGTGGCGGCAATAACCAAAATAGGACGTAACCTCTTTCCTCCGGCTAGAAGGCTGTAGCGCATCGCTCGATGAATGCTCTCAGGATAGGCATTCTCGTCCGGCAAAAGGCTCAGTATCTTATCTTCAATTAGTTTTTTACCTTCAGAAAGATACTGACACGAAGAAAAACCATTCAATAAATCTACCAATTATAATTATTCTCGAGGGTAAAACGTAACCATCTATCGTCAAAAATACTAACACATAATCACAAACAGTCAACTTTATTGTCCAGTGGCAATTCCCTTGAAATCCTTAATTTATAAGTTGTTGTTGCTATAATTCCACAAAAATAATCAAAAGTAGATTTTGATTATTATTCTCAACTTAAGGTTAAGATGGTAAGTTGTCAACACTCAAAAATTAGGCAAATAAATATTGCTCCACCACCACAGTTTTACACTAACTAACTAAAAGAAATTAGCTAAAAGATACATGACGTTTGTATCTATATCAAAATCGTTTCAAATTTTACAAAAACTTGTATTTCTAAATATGTTGATTTACCATTGCGAGCCGATATATTTAAACAATTCAGATTGTTGAACTGATAGTTAGAATAAAGCGACTCCAACTATTTTAATCTGGCCGACTTTTTAAACTTTTTCAATAGGATCAAAGAATGCATAGCCTCACTGCAACTTGGGTTGGTTATCTGTGCCTGATATTTTTCTGTATAGCCTATACCCTAGTCATATTCGAAGAGCAAATCCATCTACGTAAATCCAAACCCGTGATTCTAATCGGTTGTTTCATGTGGGCCCTCATTGGCATATATGAAGCTCAAAATGGAGGCGGACACGCTCACGATCATGTCAAAGAATTGATTGCAGAAATTGGAGAGCTGTTTTTCTTTCTACTCGTGGCAATGACCTATATCAATACACTTGATGAAAGAAATGTATTTAAAGTATTAAGGTCCTGGTTACTTAAAAAAGGACTCGGTTTTAAGAAGTTATTCTGGGCGACAGGAGGAATCACCTTCGTACTTTCACCCCTTGCCGATAACTTGACTAGTGCGTTGTTGATGTCCACCGTCGCACTTGCGGTCAGTAATGGCAATGGACGCTTCATAGTTCCTGCATTTGTAAACATTGTTGTTGCAGCTAATGCTGGTGGTGCTTGGAGTCCTTTCGGAGATATCACCACTCTGATGGTCTGGACGTCAGGAAAAGTACAAACGATGGAGTTTTCATACCTAGTATTGCCTTCTATCGTCAATTGGATCATTCCTGCATCGATCATGTATTTCTGGGTTCCAGATGAAAGTCCTGAGGCTGGAAGTGAAGTCGTTGAGTTTAAAGCTGGAGCAAAAGTCATTATTGGACTCGGCATATTTACCATTGCCACTGCAGTTTCTTTCCATCAATTTCTTCACTTACCTCCTTTTCTAGGAATGATGTTTGGACTAGGACTATTGATGTTTAAGGGTTTCTATTTAAAACGTTGGGGAGAACAAAGGCATCTTGAAAAAATGGGGGCTACCAAAGAATCAAGCAATCAACCACGGTTTGATATTTTCACCAAGATTGAGAGTGTGGAGTTTGACACCTTACTTTTCTTTTTTGGTGTTCTCACAGCCGTAGGCGCATTACAATACATTGGTTATCTGGCACTAGTCAGTGCCAGCATGTATGGGAACCTTGGTCCGACAAGCTCAAATATTATTGTGGGTGTTCTTTCCGCTATTGTTGACAACATTCCAGTCATGTATGCAGTTCTAAAAATGAGTCCAGAAATGGGGCTCGACCAATGGCTCCTTATAACCCTGACTGCTGGCGTTGGTGGAAGTTTACTCTCAGTTGGTTCTGCCGCAGGTGTTGCGGTTATGGGAGTAGACCGGGAACATTACACATTCATGTCTCATTTAAAATGGGCTCCCGTAATCGCATTGGGCTATATAGCGAGTATTATTACCTGGTACCTAGTGACACCACACTAGCTCACTTCTTATGAGAATATGAGAAAAGTGGTTATGAACAATGTGGACAAGTAATTAATTGAACCAAGACAACTATTGATTTTTAGAATAATGCTACTTTTTTGTTCGTTCGACGAAGAGTGATCTTTTTACACCATCACTTATCTCAAATTAAAAAGTATGAGCGTTTTCGGCATATTTTTTCTTTAGGATCTTTTTGTTCTCATTGATCGTCATCCAAGCTGTATTCACATCGTTTTACATATGCATAAACATTCCAAACTAAAAAATATAGCTGGCAAATAATCGGATACCACCATACCTACAAGCCTTAAAAACAAGGTGTTGAATGCCAAGGTTTTTATATTTTTCTGGAAATTTTTATGCTAAAGTTCCTTCCTCAATTATTCTCATAAAAATTCAATGAACAAGAGCATCATCCAGCTTACGGAAAAACACGTCGCCGGGAATTACGGACGTTATCCTATTGCTTTGGTAAAAGGAAAAGGCTCCAAAGTCTGGGACAAGTCCGGAAAACAATACATTGATTTTGTCAGCGGTCTTGCGGTTGACAACCTCGGTCATTGTCATCCATCGGTGGTGTCGGCCATAAAAAAACAGTCTGAAAAGTTGATCCACGTTTCTAATTTGTATCATATCGAGCCGCAATCTCAATTGGCTGAAAAAATAACTTCGTTGAGCTTTGCAGACAAAGTGTTTTTCTGTAATAGTGGGACAGAAGCTAACGAGGCTGCAATCAAACTGGCTCGCCGATATTTCTTCGATCAGGGGCAACCTGGACGAACAGAAATCATCACTATGTTCAACTCTTTTCATGGCCGCACTTTGGGGTCACTATCGGCCACAGCACAGACGAAGCTACACACTGGATTCAAGCCTCTTTTGCCTGGTTTCAAATATATTCCCTTTAATGATTTACCATCAGCCCGAAAAGCAATCACCAAAAAGACCTGTGCTATTTTAGTCGAACCCATGCAGGGAGAAGGAGGGGTTAATATCCCCGACCCTTCCTATCTAAAAGAACTGAAAAAACTCTGTCAGAAAAATGGTATTCTCCTGATTTTTGATGAAGTACAAACAGGCTTTGGGCGCACGGGAAGACTCTTTGCCCATGAACTCTATAAAATCAAGCCGGATCTTATTACTCTGGCAAAAGCTTTAGGAGGTGGTCTTGCAATAGGAGCTTTAGCAGGCTCCAACCGGATCATGAAGTCTTTTGTCCCCGGCACCCATGGTGCAACATTTGGCGGAAACCCTTTAGCCTGCGCTGCCGCTTTAGCTTCCTTAAAAGTCCTGACTGGAAAAAACTTTTTAAATAAAACCAGGGCAACTGGGAAATATTTTTTAAAATGTTTAGAAAAAATTTCGCATAAGAATCCTATTGTTAAAGAAGTACGTGGAGAAGGAATGTTTCTCGCTATGGAATTAAATAAACCGGCTGCCGATATCGTTAACAATTGTATGAAGCGAGGTTTTTTGATTAACTGTATCCAGCTAAATGTATTACGATTTATTCCCCCTCTAGTTATCACTCGGAAAGAGATCGATAGTTTGATACCAGTTCTTTCAGACTGTCTCAATAAATTGAGTGATCAGTGACAACCTATTAAATCCTAAAAAAATGAAACGTGACCTTTTAGCAATTAATGACTTCAGTCAAAAAGAAGTTCTTGACCTACTCGATAAGTCTACTGACCTCAAAGCAAAACGCCAAAAAGGGATTGAATATTTACCTTTAAAAGGTAAGACATTGGGAATGATTTTCAATAAAAATTCTACGAGAACCCGTATTTCATTTGAAGTAGGGATGTTTGAACTCGGAGGTCACGCTTTATTTTTGACTGGCGATCAGTTGCAGTTGAATCGTGGCGAAACTCTGCGTGACTCGGCCCAAGTGCTCTCTCGCTATCTCAATGGTATTTTGATAAGAACCTTTGATCATGAAGAAATTATTGCTCTTGCCAAAAATGCCACGATACCCGTTATCAATGGACTAACAGATTTCAATCATCCTGTACAGATTCTTGCGGATATCCTGACTATCAAGGAAAAACTAGGTCGAATTAAAGGGGTAAAAGTAGCATATGTAGGGGATGGAAATAATGTTACTCACTCCTGGATGACAGGTGCTTCTTTAATGGGAATGGACTTGGCCGTCGCCTGTCCTTCGAGTTGTAAGCCGTTGTCGTCACCATGGATGGACGGTGAGGGTAAAGTAACAATTATGGAAGACCCCTTTGATGCAGTAAAAAATGCCGATGTCATTTATACCGATGTTTGGATAAGCATGGGACAAGAGGAAGAGAACGAAAATAAAAAAAAGCTCCTATTTCCTTATCAGATCAATCAAAAACTGGTCAATGTCGCTAAAAAAGATGTGCTTGTTATGCACTGCCTGCCGGCACATCGTGAAATGGAAATCACAACAGAAGTTCTTGATGGCAAGCATTCTATTGTTTTCGATCAGGCTGAAAATCGCCTTCATGTTCAAAAAGCTATTCTTGAAACACTATTATCTTCACCTAACCCATAATCAATGCGGCTGCGACTGCTTACCTGTCTTTAATTCAAAAATATCCATTTTAATTAAATGATCCAATTTGAAGTTATAAAAAAGCACCATCTTTCTTCTGCACGGCTTGGAGTTTTGACAACACCGCATGGAAAAATAAATACTCCCTGCTTCATGCCCGTCGGTACTCAGGCCACTGTCAAGGCATTGACCCCAGAAGATATAGAATCTTTTGGCGCACAGATCATTCTCGGAAACACTTACCACCTCTACCTTAGACCGGGGCACGAGTTAATTCAATCGTTGGGAGGACTGCATAAGTTTATGAACTGGCCCCATCCTATGCTGACAGACAGTGGTGGATATCAGGTATTTAGTCTCAATGAACTCACTAAAGTCACAGAGGAAGGTGTTAAGTTTCAGTCGCATCTTGATGGGTCCTCCCACTTCATTTCGCCAGAACGTTCAATAGAAATTCAGCAGGCACTGGGTGCGGACATCATCATGGCTTTTGATGAACCTACCCCTTACCCTGCTGACATTAACCGAACTGAAAAATCATTAAAGCTTACTACCCTATGGGCTCAACGATGTAAAGAGGCTTTTAACTCTGATACACAAGCGTTATTCGGAATTGTGCAGGGTGGGATGTATCCTGACCTTCGCAAACAAAGCGCGGAACAAATAATTGAAATTGGTTTTCCCGGTTATGCAATAGGCGGATTGAGCGTCGGAGAAGAAAAGGTTCTAATGCATGAGACGACTGCATACACAACCACATTGCTACCCGAAGATAAACCTCGCTACTTGATGGGAGTAGGAACTCCCGAAGACCTATTACAGTGCAGTTCATTTGGCGTCGATATGTTCGACTGCGTAATGCCAACCCGCAACGCCAGAAATGGTTCTCTTTTTGTAAAAGGTGGAAGAATAAATATTAGAAACGAGCAATACAAATCTGACTCAAGTCCGATTGAAGAAGATTGCACCTGTTACACCTGTAAGAATTTTTCCCGAGCCTATCTCCGGCACTTGATCATGGCAGGAGAAATTCTAGCTATGCGCCTGCTTACCCTGCACAACTCCACTTTCTACCAAGAATGGATGGCAAATATCCGAAAGGCAATCGAAGACGACACACCTTTCAATATGGAATGGTCCAATCAATTGATTTAAGGACCCTGGATAATCCCTAGAATTTTAAATTCGTGAATATCATAGCCAGAACGCTTAGGCAGAGAAGATTGTACCACCGCCTTAAGGAGTTCCAGCTTTCCCGAATCCAGCTCTTTTAAGAAGTATTCAAATATACTCTCTGGGAAATAGAGAGTCAGGTCGAGTCTAGTCCGTTGATAAACAAACTGACTACCTGAACGCATCGGATTAGCTCGCAGTGGTTTATATTCCACATGACCTTCGAGCATGAAATCAGCCATTTCTCCCCACTCTTCTCCGACTTTATTCAGATTCTCGCGTACGAGTGATAAAAGCCGCCCCTGCTCTGGAAGTTCGTAACTATAACTAGGCATAAGATCTTTTGTTTAAGATTATTTCGCAATCAACCGAGCTCTTAAAGCCAGAAACAATGGAATCTCTTTTCGGGCTCTATTTTCAGCTTTGGAACGTTTACCTGGCAAACTATTTTTGTTTGAAACCCACTCCTCCACCGCATCAACATAAAGCCCAGACTCGACCAATGCTGACATATAGCTCTGTATAGGACGATGATAGGTGAGCGTGAATGATTTTGAATCAGCAAATGGTGGAGTGAGTATAGGAACATTAGTTTCTGTCATATAATGATCCACTCGTCTGTATTCTAGCTTCTTCTCTTCATCCCAACCCCAATGTGACTGACGAGGAATACGGAAACATGGGTGCGTCATCACGACCACAAAACACTTTCCCGGCTTCAACCAGTGGTATGCGCTTTTAAAAACCAAGTCTATATTTTCAATATTTTGTATCGCCATCAGGCAAGCGATACCATCGAAAGTATTTTCTTTAAACTTTTTTTCATCTGTGGCATCTCCAACATTATAAGAAACGGTAGACCCTGAACGCGTCCGAGCGTACTTTAATAACTCCGCAGAGGAATCCAGCCCCTCAACATTCATACCCTTTTTCGACAAGTAGCGCGAAAAAACACCCTGGCCACAGGCCAAATCGAGAACACGATCTTTTTTAGACACTTCCAACATACGAAACACACCTGGCATAATAATATCTTTCTGAAAATCAGTACCCTGACTGCCAACCAACGAGTCATACCATCTTGAAGCTTGATCCCAAAGCGTTAGCAGTTTTTTTTCAGACTTATTTCTCGAAGGTCTTAGAGCACTTTTTACTCTTCTATTTCTACCTTCTTTTTTATGTTTCACTGATTTTATCCATATATGAAAAAATATTTATTACTAAAAGTAATTTTTCGACCGGTCTATTTTTGATGCGCTATTAGTAAAAATGCCAAACCACCACAAATCGAGTGCCACCTCGGACTAAGTCTGAGCTGACCAACTTACTTCATAAAACCACTTTAACAGCTTTATTTAAAGAAATTGTTGTGGGGGTAACTTTACAATTCATACCATAAAGCTCTACCCCTTTGGCATGTGCTTTTCGCAACGACTCTCCAAACACCGAATCAACATCATCATTACAGGTGATGGATTGTGTGTCGGATCTTTGCGAAACAAACACTACGGCACCACGATAACCTTTAGCACATAATTCCATTAATTCTTTAACATGTTTGACACCCCGTTCGGTCGGTGCATCGGGAAACCTTCCCACTCCTTTTTCAACCAAGCTCACAGATTTCACTTCTACATAAACGTGATTTGGTGGGAATGTTAATTTGAAATCGAAACGGCTCCTACCTACTTTCACTTCGCTAAAAAAATCAGAATAGCCTTGGAAGTATGGCAATGTCCGTTTTGTTAACGCATCCTGAATCAAGGCATTGGCAAACACCGGGAATGTCGACACCCATATAGAATTGTGTCGCACTAGAACTAATGTATATTCTGTTTTACGTTTTGGGCTGGGCTGATGAATTAGCTGAACTTTTTTGCCAGCCAGCATTAGTCCTGGCAAACGACCAGGATCCGGAACATGAGCCAAAACTTGCACCCCCTCAACTTCAACACGTGCAAGATATCGGTTCGGTCTTTCCAAAAAAATACCACCAACAATTTTCTTACCAAATCTCAAAGCCTATACCATTTCAAAGTTCACATAGAAGCATTCAGTATCTAGCCTAGTGAAGAGGAAAGATAGGATAAAAACGAAAAAGGTAATAGGTCTTGGTATGCCTAGAAAAATTTCGCTTGCCAGAAAAAGTCATTGAACACAACCCTAACGGCTAGTGGTGATCCTCACCCGCATTAAGATTAACCGTTTTTTTAAGATGCAGTAATGAATCTACAGATGGAGTAATCCGGTCAACGAAAGGTTTGGGATAAAGGCCTATCAACAAAATAAGTAGGCAGGCGGGAAAAATAAGTCTGAACTCACTCTGGTCAATATCGGTTAATCCTTCAGGTAGGTTTTCAGGTTTATCCTGCATTGATCCCTGAAACATATACAACATATATATAGATGCAAAAATAATCGATAATCCACCCATCAAAACTAGAATACCCGACAATCCTGAAAATATATTAGAGGTCCATACTCCCATCAGAATCATGAATTCGCCCACAAATCCGCTTAATCCAGGAAGACCCAGAGCAGCAAGCATAATCAGCATGAAACTTCCATATAAAACAGGCATTACTTTACTCAAACCACGAAGCTCATTCAAGCTACGAGTTCCCATTCGCATTTCGATAAAAGCAACGATCAAAAATAACGCAGATGCGATGATACCGTGATTGACCATCTGAAGTACGCTGCCTTCAATACCCGTTCCATTATGAGCAAAGATACCAATAACGATAAACCCAAGGTGACTAATGCTGGAATAAGCTACAAGGGCTTTCAAATCTTTTTGAGCAATAGCAATCCAAGCTCCATAAATCATTCCGGCAGCTGCCATCAATCCAATTATTGCAGCAAAACTATCTACAGCTTCAGGAAACAAAGGAAGGCAAAACCTTAGAAAACCATAAGCACCCGTTTTAGACATCGCTCCGGTCAAAAGAATCAAAGCAGGAATTGGGCAAGCTACATAAGCATGAGGCAACCAGCTATGCAAAGGAAACACTGGGACCTTGATAGCAAAAGCTAGAAAAAAGAAGAAAAACATCCATATCTGTGTAGCAGGGTCAATATGAGTATGAGTTAGCATACGTAAATCAAATGTCACATCATGTGTCGCGCCATAATGTATCATCGTTAAAGAAAGGATCGCAACCAGCATCAGTAGACTACCCACCAAAGTAAAAATCACGAATTTCATAGTGGCATAGACCCTTCTACCCTCACCCCAGACACCAATGAGAAAGTAAGTCGGCACCAACATCAGCTCCCAAAAAACATAAAACAAAATAGTGTCAAGTGCCAGAAATACTCCAAGCGTTCCAGCCTCCAGGGCCAACATTAAGGACATAAAGTTTCTAAACCCTTCCTTCTGATTGAAGGAAAATAAAATAGCAATGAGCCCTAGAAATGAGGTCAATACCACCATCCACAAACTGATCCCGTCAACTCCCACCAGATAATTTATATGCAAGGCAGGAACCCAGTGGAACATTTGAATAAACTGCATTTCAGAGCTAGCCGTATCAAATGAAAATAGTAACCATAAGGAAAGAGACAAGCTAGCTCCTGCTGCACCCACACCAACCACCTTGATCATGGCAGTATTATCTCTGGAAACCATCAAGAGCCCGAGTGCCGCAATGAGAGGTATAAATATTATAAGCGATAGCATACGTTTATCCGGTTACATGAATACGACAAACAATAGAATAGTCACCATGCCAACAACCATATTTAAAGCATAGGTACGAACTTTTCCCGACTGCCATAGACTGATGACATGACTCACTTCTTTCACCTGCACACCGACTTCGTCAACGATGAAATCGATGCCTTCCTTCTCTGCTTTTTGTTCCATAAAAGAGCCGATGGATTTAGTAGGACGCACAATCAAAAAATCATAAATCTCATCAACATAAAATTTATTGAATAAAAGATCATAAAGCGGAGCTAGTGCTTCCTTGACAAGAGACATGCGATCCTCGCTTACCATATAAAGCAAGGCGGCCGTTGCGATACCACCAATCCCAACTAGCACAGCTATGGTTTCAAGGACATTGTCATGATGATGTTCCACCACATGACCAAAAACCGGCGCCAAAAAACTGTCAACCCAAGGTCCCAATAATCCACTGAACAAAGCCAAAGACGCCAGAACCAGTAAAGGGACCGCCATTATCATAGGTGATTCATGCGGATGTGTACCGGAGTTACGGAGCTCTCCTGGAAAGGTATAAAAATAAACTCGAAAAATATAAAATGCCGTCATACCAGCTGCTAGTATCGCCACCGCCCAGAAAACAAAGTTCCCCATCTCAGCATAGTAAGAACTCATAATGATCGCTTCCTTACTAAAAAAACCACTAGTCAAAGGAAATCCTGCCAATGCCAAGGCACCAATTAAAAAAGTTGCGTGGGTCAATGGCATGATGCTTTTCAAACCACCCATTTTTCGAATATCCTGCTCTCCATCTAGCGAATGAATCACACTTCCCGCAGCAAGAAAGAGAAGAGCCTTGAAAAAAGCGTGGGTCATCAAATGGAACATACCCAAGCTGTAGACTCCGATGCCCATAGCTAGAAACATATACCCTAACTGGCTCATAGTGGAATAGGCGATCACACGTTTAATGTCATATTGAACCAATGCCATGGACCCTGCAAAGACAGCCGTAATAATTCCGACTCCAGCAATAAANTACATGGTGAATGGAGCCAACTCATAAAGAACATGACAACGAGCCACCAAATAAACTCCTGCAGTAACCATCGTCGCGGCATGAATCAGTGCGCTAACGGGGGTGGGGCCTTCCATCGCATCCGGTAACCATGTATGCAAAGGAAGTTGAGCAGATTTAGCAAACGCACCCACTAGCAATAGCAAGGTGATCAACAACATAGTATCGTCATTGGAACGAAACATACCCGGAGCAGATGAAAACACTTCTACAAAGCTCAATGTTCCAAAGGACTCAAAAATTGCAAAGGCAGCGATAACCATACCTACATCGCCAATCACATTCATGACAAAGGCTTTACGAGCCGCAAGCACAGCGCTGGTTTTTTCCCGCCAGAATCCAATCAGCAAATAAGAAGCTAGACCGACCAGAGCCCACCCGACAATCAAGAAAAAGAAATCAGCTGCCGCAACTAGCACCAACATGGAAAATATAAATAGATTTAAATAGGAAAAAAAACGCGAGTATTCTGGATCATCATGCATATAACCNATGGAATAAACATGAATCACAAGCCCAACACCNGTAACAACCAAAAACATGAATACTGATAATGGGTCTATCAGAATAGCTAGATCTAACTTGAATGATCCCGCTGATATCCAGTTATAAAGAGTNTGNACNTGACCAACTCGTTCCTNAGGTGGNAAAAACAAAAGGTTGCTCAACGTCACCAGGGTCATGAAAAAGGAAGCACCNACCGTNCCACANCCCACAAGACCNNCCANGTTCTTAGAAATACGGTNTCCGTACCAACTTAAGGCAATAAAACCAAGAAGAGGAAATAAAAGTATGAGCCAGCTACTTGCGAACAAATGNTTATCCTTTCAATACATCAATATGATCTACATCCATATCTTGACGGGTACGGAATATAGTCAGAATAATTGCCAGCCCCACCACGACTTCTGCAGCGGCGACGGTCATTATCATTAGGGCAAAGATTTGACCATCGAGAGAATTCAGAAAACTGGAATAAGTAACCAAAAGAAAGTTCACTGAATTGAGCATCAACTCAACAGACATGAACATGATGAGAGGATTCTTGCGAATGAGGAAACCTGCCGTCCCTACACAAAAAATAGAAGCACTGATAAGTAAAACAAATTCTTCACCCATAACTATCTCGCGCGCCTCCTCAAAGGAGCAAAAGANAATTTTGCCAAGCAAATCACACCNACTGCCGCAACCAANAGCAGACCGGANGCTAACTCAAACGCNACAATATGTTTTGAAAATAATTCNAGNCCTATTGCTTTGGCAGTACCAAAAATTTCAGCGGGGATTTCACCTTGGATTTGTCTNGTAGGGCCTACAGTCGCTGATAAATATAATTCCCCAAGCAGAGTTAATACAAAAGTGAGAGCCATCGACCTGTGAAAGGTATTTTCTTGAATTTCTTTTTTTCCACCAAGCANAGCAATGATAAACAAAAATAAAATCATTACCGCCCCNGCATAAACAATGATCTGGACTACAGCCAGAAANTCTGCATTGTAAAGAAGGAATAAGAGAGCCAAGCAAATCATATGACCAATAAGGTACAAGGCGCTATATATCGGTGACGAGCATAAAATGACCCCTAGACTAGCAAGAACTGCCGTCAACCCCACCACTAAAATCACCGCATCACGTGTGAAGTCAAATACTGTGGCAATTTCTAACACTAACCCACTCCTCTCCATCAGGCTTGAGGCCAACAAGCAAGAACCTCAAAGNCCAAGATAAACTTTTAAGTACTGAAAATACTATTTAGCTGCGCACAACTGTAACGGTAGTAATTTTAAACCCGTTCCGTATTCCCCAGAATATTGACACGAAACTTATTGGGCTCNGGNTAAACTAAAAGATCNTGTTTCTCTGCTATATAATTATCACGGTCGTAATCTGCNAACTCATAATGCTCACGCAAAACCACAGCATCGACGGGACAAGCCTCNTCACAATATCCGCAGTAAATACATCGCAAAAGATTTATNTCATAAACCGCTGCATATCGCTCACCCTTAGAAACNGGNTTNTCCGGNTTNTTCTCNGCTGAAACAACATGAATACACCCAACTGGGCAATTGATTGAGCACAAAGAACAGCCTACGCATTTTTCCAGCCCATCCTCGTCTCGATTAAGAAAGTGTCTTCCTCTATAACGGCTGGGCATGGTTCGTTTGACTTCTGGGTACTGTAATGTGACCGGGGTGGTCATCATATTCTTAAAGGTTACACCCATGCCAATCAAAAGATTTTTAATTCCATCAAAAGTTGCTTGCAACATAAACTTGTCCCCTTAGGGAAACCAGACCACTTTTATCGTACCAGTGACCATAAGGTTTAATAAACATAATGGCAGCAAAACTTTCCATCCAAACGTCATTAATCGGTCATAACGAATACGAGGAAATGTTGACCGCAGCCAGATAAACACACACAAAAGAAAAATTACTTTGCCAGCAAACGCGAGAATCGGCCAAATTGGCAGGCCATAAGCATTCCAACCACCAAGAAACAAAAGGGTTACCAACGCACTCATAGTCACCATATTGATGTACTCACCCATGAAGAACATAGCAAACTTCATGCCCGTATATTCGGTATGAAAACCAGCTACCAGCTCTTGCTCTGCTTCAGGCAAATCGAAAGGAGCTCGGTTCGTCTCTGCAATACCGGCAATAAAAAACAATAAAAATGCCAAAGGTTGCACAAGAATAAATGGATAAGACTCTTGAGCCTGAACCATATCTATAAGACTCAAAGAACCCGTGAGAACGATGACACTCAATGCCGAGAGTCCTAATGTCAGTTCATAACTGATCATCTGAGCAGAAGAGCGCAAACCACCCATCAAAGAATATTTATTATTCGATGATAATCCGGCAAGAACCATTCCATATATACCCATGCCAGAAATTGCAAACACAAACAAAATTCCACTATTCACGTTCGCTCCCCACAACTCGATACTCTGACCGAATACTTCGAGCGGCTCACCAAAAGGAATCACTGCAAATCCGACAATCGCCGTAACTACTACCACCGCCGGAGCAAGATGGAATAAAAACTTGTCTGCTGAAGACTGAATGATAGATTCTTTAAACAATAACTTCAAAGTATCCGCCATCGGCTGACCAAAACCGAAAGGTCCGACTCGATTTGGCCCCAAGCGTACTTGAAATCGTCCCATTAAACGCCGCTCCAACCAAACCAATGCAGGNACCACAGACATGATACCAACTGCAATGATTACGGCCTTGACGCTNCCAACNATNAGAGGAANATTTTCGTTCACAAANANAACAATGAANTCCCATNTAATATTAAATATTTNAGTCATCCAGTCCAAGTTCTACCCACTCCAAAAATACTTAATATTCTGNTANCAAGTTNAAACTTTNCTAATTTTTACCGATGCTGGGNCACCATCAGTACCGNAGAAGGCNTTCACCNTCTGCAAATCCGATATGCGAGGCACTACCACACCACCNGGCTGACAACGGTTATTGACATTTGCANTAGCTTCCAANGAAACATCTTCNNTAGAAAGCAAAACCGTATCACCATTTTTAATAGCAAGCCTTTTAGCATCTTCCTCGTTCAAATATGCAGTAAAAGGTAAAAAGTGATGCGCTAACTTTGAGGAAGCGTCAAGAATTTTGTCATGTGCAAACAAGAACGTGGCAATACGAAGCTGAAAATTTCCGTCGTTCTCGACGCCCATCGATTGTTTAGCAATTGTTTCATCATTAGAATCAATAGGCTCTCGGTTACACCCTGATTTTCCCATTGATCTTCTATTAATGCCTTGGTAACCGGGAATATTTTTGGCAATTTCATCTGTTACATCTAAAGACTTTTGGTAGCTAGTTTCATCTCCCAGAGTATTGAGCATCAGACTAATGATTTTCCAGTCTGGAGCATGTTCCGCTTCCAACCCACTTTTTCTAATCTGTACTCGACCTCCAATGTTGGTGGTCGTGCCTTCATCGTAACCAGGACCGTTTGAAGGAAGGACAAGATGTGCCAACTCGGTCGTTTCAGTTTCCAGCATGTCATGTACAACAAGAAGGTCCAGTTTCCTCAAAGCATTTTCGACACGATCTCCTCCAGGCAGATCAACCACCGGGTTCGAACGATGAACAAGCAAAGCTTTCAACTCTCCTGCCTCAGCTCGGGCAATCATTTCCAACGAGGTAAGACCGTTAGCTATCGGAGCACTTTCCCCCCATTGTTTTTTTATTTCTTCGCGATCAGTCATAGCTAAACCGCCGGGATAGAAATCAGGAAGTAGCCCCATATCCATCGCACCCAGTGCATTGGTCATTGGAGCTGCTGGTATGGCACCACATTCCATAGTCGGAATTTTGGCAATTAATTTTAGCAGGCGCTTCACTCGCAAAACCGAATCGCCGGAAAGAGCCGATGGATTGTAAACCACACAAATTTTCATACTGGAGCGTACTGTCTCGACCAACGCATTCATGTCTTCTATAGAAATTCCGGTTTGCTCCAGATCCGCATCTGGAGCTAGAGGAGATTCTCCTAATTCGCGAGCTAATCCATTTGCCAAGGAATCTATAGCCAGTGATTCAGAACCAACTTTGTATTGCACCGACTGAGAAGAATAACGATCTAATGCAGTTTTTTGATCATTGAGACTCACCAGCCGAGTTGAGCAACTGGTCACGGCTTTTTTAATTCGAAGATCAAGAATCGGCAACTCTTCTGTCGGATCACTGGCTATCAATAACACCACATTTGAAGTTTCAATCTGCTCAACCCCATAATGTTCAACAGGAAGACCCGGTGTATCTCGGTAAGGCTTATGGTCGATATTGTTTGAACCCAAACCCTGACGAAACAATTTTTGATAAAGATAGTTTTCCTCGTTAGTGCCATAGGGCGACCCGATAAACCCAACGCTTTCTGGCCCATGTTCTTCAGCAATTTTTTTAAATGCCTCAGCCACCTTACCTGCCGCTTCCTGAATAGTGCAATTGTGCGGAAAAGCAGGAAAAGATGTTGGCTTGCCGCTGCTCACACAATTTTCTCTAGCAATCAAAATTTTGTTTTTGCTGTGCAAAAAGTTGTGCCCCCACCGGCCCTTATCACATATCCAGCCATCATCTACTGCGTCATTTGGACGTGCCTCAACACGCATAAGCTCGTTAAGTCTTGTTCCCATTGTTATATTGCAGTTACACCCACAATTAGCACAAAGCGTATCCGCATTGGTCAAATCCCATGTTCTTGCCTTGAAACGAAAGTCCGTGTTGGTCAAAGCACCGACCGGACAAATATCAATAACATTGCCAGAGAAGCGAGTATCATAAGGTTCGTTATTAAATGTCCCAACTTCGTTATGAAACCCACGGTTTAGCATGACTAGCCCACGATCCTGTTCAATCCTCTCGCTATAAGCGGTACACCTTTGACAAGCAATACAACGTTCCCGATCAATGGTGATAACTGGACTGAGCGAAGTTGCCTTGGCGTTATTATGGCGATGAAATTCCATGCGGGTATCAGGAGGCCCGAACTTGAACGTGTTATCCTGCAAAGGGCATTCACCACCCTTATCACATACAGGGCAGTCGAGAGGATGATTGAGCAATGTAAATTCCAAAACGCCCTTCTGAGCTTTTTCCACCTTATCGGTCGTAGTTTTGACTACCATATCCGGCATGACATCCATCGTGCAGGCTGTCATCAGTTTTGGCATCTTCTCTACTTCAACCAAACACATCCTACAACACCCAAGCGGACCGATCTTCTCGTGATAACAGAAAACAGGGATATCCACATTGATCTGCTTAGCCGCGTCCACCACTTTGGTCCCCTTAGGAACCGTGACTGATTTTCCGTCAATCGTTAATGTTATTTCATTATCAGACATAATTACCTCAAACCGAACCTACCGATGTATTTTTAAAGTACGCTTCATACTCAGAACGAAAATACTTGATGCTACTCACAACAGGTGCAACACAGGCATCGGCAAGCGGACAAAATGTTTTAAATGCCATATTGTCACAAATATCTTCTATCTTATTGATGTATTCTAGTTGCCCTTTATGCTGCAATATCCGTTCGACAATTTGATGAAGCCAGCGAGTCCCTTCTCTACATGGCGTACATTTGCCGCACGACTCATGCATATAAAAGCTGATCAAACGTAGAGTAGTCTCAACAATATCCGCTTTATTATCGATAACGATCAATGCTCCCGATCCTAGCATAGTGCCAGCAGCTGCCAACGCCTCATAATCATAACCCACGTCCACTTGATCCGCAGGAAGCATTGGAACGGATGAACCACCAGGTATAAATGCTTTTAGTTCATTATCATCACGGATTCCTCCAGCTAGGTCATAAATAATTTCTCGGGTCGAGGTACCAAGCACCACTTCATAGTTCCCAGGTCTTTTAACATGCCCAGAAACACTAACCAGCTTAGTACCCTTACTCTTTTCCGTTCCCATTGAAGCATATTTTTCCGAACCTTCATTTACGATATAGGGAACTACACAAAGAGTTTCGACATTATTTATAACTGTAGGCTTGGCATACAAACCTTCAACAGCAGGAAAGGGAGGCTTCATCCTAGGCTCACCTCTCCCACCCTCAAGAGAGTTAAGTAAAGCCGACTCCTCACCACAGATATAAGCTCCGGCACCAAGGTGGGTATGCATCTCCAGGTCAAATCCTGTACCCATAATATTTTTGCCAAGATAACCTTTGGCATGCGCCTCTTCAATAGCCTTATCCATGATAAGACTTAAGTCATGAAATTCTCCTCGCATATAAATATATCCAGTTTCGATCCTACATGCATATGAACAGAGAATCATTCCTTCAATCAGCAAATGCGGATTCTTAAGAAGGAGTTCTCGATCTTTACAGGTCCCCGGTTCTGACTCATCAGCATTGCAACAGAGATAACGAGGAAACACATCTTTAGCAAGAAAACTCCACTTCAATCCTGTAGGAAAACCAGCACCTCCACGACCACGCAACCCTGAAGCCTTTACCGCCTCAAGAATCTCTTCAGGCTTTTGATCAAAAGCTTTCTTCAAGGACTGATAACCGCCCTGCTCTTCATACACCTTCATCGTATGAAGGTCCTTCATATTTATATTTCTAAAAAGAATTTGTGCCATTCGTCAGTCCAAAGATTCCAGAATCTGGTCGATACGTTTCTCGGTCAAATTCCCATAATAAGTATCGTTGATGCGCATCATAGGAGCATTGGTGCAGTCAGCAAGACATTCTTCCCTATGCAAGGTAAATTTTTTATCTGGTGTTGTTTCGCCCACTTTTATCTTGAGTTTGTCAGCCGTGTACTGCAACAATTTGTCACAACCATTTAACTGACAACTAATATTGATGCAGAATAGGATCATGTATTGACCGACCTTATCGGTGTGATACATAGTATAAAAAGACAGGACCGACTGCACATAGGCAGGCGAGCAATCTAGCTTTTGACCGATAGCCACCATGGCATCCGGCGATATAACTCTCTCTGCTCGCTGGACCAGAGTCAGCAAAGGCAACATTGCAGACTTTTTAAAAGGATACTTGGCCAAAATTCTCGTAATCTCGCCTTCCTGTTTATCTGAAAATGTAAATCCAGCCATCAACAATTCTTCCTTATAAAATTTCTCCCGCCTTTACCACTAGCGGTCGACTTCTCCCATAACAATATCAATGCTTCCAATAATCCCTACTACATCAGCGATATAACAACCTTCCATCATTTTGCACATACCGGGAATCGCCATAAACGAGGGAGCACGAAGCTTGACCCGGTAAGGAACATTCGTGCCATCGCTGACGATATAAAATCCCACTTCACCTCTTGCTCCTTCGATAGGCACATAAGTTTCACCTTTAGGGACACTAATCCCTTCGGACACCAACTTAAAGTGATGAATCAGCGCTTCCATGCTAGTGTGAAGAGTTTCCCGATCTGGAAGAGATACTTTATTATCTGGAGTTTTATAATTCCCCGCTGGCAGTTTTTCCATAGCCTGTTTAATAATGGCTAGGC
>PAJA01000034.1 GCA_002705185.1 Nitrospina sp.
TTAGATCAAACTATTTTAAAACCCAAAACCACTGAGATAAAAATAAGAACCCCTTACTTATAGATGAGAAGACATTGCATTTATCTAACTACAAAACAGATAAAAAATTTTTAATAACAACATAATTTAAACTAGGTAGATCAAGCAAAATAAATACCAATAGCTCTGAGCTATTAATATTTGGCTCGGCACTAACACAAGCTTGAACCATAAACATAAATTTCACAAAACTGTCAGGAGTATAGAAAGAAAATCTATAAATATCTCAATCAGGAAAAAAGAAACTTTGAGCTCTATATCAAACCTCAACATAAAGAAAAGTTAAAATGCAACTAAAGGGAAAGTATTCGTTATATTATTATTCTTCTAATTCTTCAGCCAGTTCAATGATTAGCTTTAGAAACCCTATAAGGCGAAGGCGCTCATCATCGGCATCTCCATCTGCATCTGCATCAAAAGCCTTCAGCCAAAATTCATAACCGCTCTGCAAAAGATGCGTTCTTGCTAAAAGCCCGTTATCCAGCTTCGCTTCAAGGTCACTCAAACATAGAAAATCTTCCTTGGCTTGATTAGCAATTTGAGAGAAACTTTCCGGCCCATGGATATATTTATAAGTTATAGAGGTTACTGGCAGATGCTCGGATAATTCAATTAAAATAGGGTGTGATTGAGAATTCATGATATACAAATGTGGAGAATTAAATAATTTTAAGCCTGCTTAATTTTTAGTCTCTAATCAAAGGTTATTATAAAACATTTTTAATACCAAAGCTTTTGAATATCAACTTAAAGGCTTCAATAGCAATAACTCCAATCAAATTTATCAACACCACATATTTCAACCTAGTTTATACGCATAACATGATTAGTTTATAAAGTTAAAACAGCAGTTTTATAAAAAGTATCTAATATCTTAAACATCAAAAATAGGAATATTTACTATGGCCTCTAAAAGTTCTTCCTTTGATATTGTTTCTACAACGGACATGGCAGAGGTTCAAAATGCCTGCAACCAAACGATGCTAGAAATTAGGCAGCGTTTTGATTTTAAGGGAAGTAAAAGCGACGTAGCGCTAGACTTAAAAAAATTTCAAGCTACCATTTTAGCCGATGATGGGAACAAACTTAAATCCGTTATCGATATTTTGCAAAGTAAGCTGATTAAAAGAAAAGTTTCCATTAAAGCATTAGATTATGGAAATATCGAACCCGCTTCCGGCGATACCGTCCGACAGATTATTACTATCCAGCAAGGAATCCCTCAGGACAAAGGAAAGGAAGTCATTAAATTCATAAAGAGTATTGGTTTAAAGAAAATGCAGTCGCAGATAGAAGATGATAAGATCAGGGTCACCGGAAAAGATAAAGACGACTTACAAACAGTTATAGCAAAGCTGAAAGACAAAGACTTTGGAATTGATATGTCCTTCACCAACTATCGATAAATAAAACTTCAAGGAAAGCCTAAAAGTTCTAAAATTTTTTTTCCAAGCAATTTACCACTGGAATCATCTCTAGCTGTCACAATTTGATCCGAATGAGTCATAGGTTCATCAATAATATGAGCCCCTGCAATTTTAAGCTCCTGGGTACAACTCTTATGATTTGGCGCAGAAGTTTGCTGACCAGCGAGAAGCCCTGCTCGAGCCAAGGAAACTACCGACAGACCTAAAGCACCCAGTACTTTGCCTGCCCTATAGTGATCTGTTAAAATTAGCGGTAAGATAGGATCATCCCATATCAATTTTTTAGCACCCTTTCCACCCACCACTACTACAGCATCGAATTTTTTATTAGGCAAAAATCTTTTGTCCCAATCCACTAAAATGCCATCGGGCATCAATCTTGTTCTCATTTCGCCAACAGCTTCTTGGCCAGATTTTGAGAGAATAACTGATCTTACCAATTTCGCATCAAAAACAGTTTTCAAATCTCGTAATTGTTGTTCACAAAAATTATTTTGAGGAATAACCAGTAATATAATCAGAGACTCTGTATCCACTAGCTTAATCTCCAGCCGTATAAAGCCATATTTGATTTATTTAAATTTTCCAAAGAAAACCCACTGCCGTATTTATATTTTTCCCCTATAATCTTACATAGTGAAGATCATTTGGATTTCTCAAGGAGCCTTCTATGCCAATATTAATGACAGCCCGCTACCAAGTTCGACCTCACGCTATTGACCGTTGCAAAACAGCAATTCAATTACTAGTGAATCATGTTAAGGAGAATGAAAAAGAAACACTTTTTTACATGGCCCAGCAGGAAAAATTAAATCCCTATTCCTTTTTACATGTAATGGTATTTAAGGACGAAGTAGCTTTAACCTTACACAGGTCATCTAAGGCAGCCGAAAATTTTGTCGAAGTTCTATACCCAGAAACAATTGACCCTCTGGAATTCAAGGAATATATTATGACTGCTACAAACTTCAAGCTCTAAAACTGTCCTTCATTCATTAATATCTTTTAGTAGCCTTACCATTTCTTTAAGCTCATCTTTCAAGTCGGAGGGAGGACAAAACTTCGCTGAACTACCAGGAGTAGAGTCACTTGTGAACCCCAGCACTGCTTCTTCGTTACTTAGAAAATACTTTCGCAACTGATAATGCTGATCAACTCTGATCCAACTGTTTCCATCACCGGAAAGCTCATCGGTTCCAAGCAGCACTTTTTCTCTGATAAAAGTCACAAGGTTATCCGATGGAACATTAGAAACTTTACTAGTACCTCGGCGAATCATCACCAATTTCAAAGGTTTGGTTTCCATGGTCTGAAAGTAGGAATTAATGAACTTTAGCAGAGGAGTCTGGGCTTGCTTCTCCAAAAAACAAATCTATTACCATCATTGTTACGCCAACGGTTATACATGAGTCGGCAATATTAAAGGCCGGAAAGTGATGCCGNTTAATGAANAANTCAACAAAATCGATCACTTCACCATGAAGAATTCTGTCAATAAGGTTTCCAATCGCTCCACTAAATATTAAAATCAATCCAGTTTGAACCATTTTTTTTTCTTTAGGAGTCTGGTGAAATATCACAAGGATCGCAATAATTGCGATAGTCGATATAGCAATGAACATCAGGGCTTTATATTCAGATTGTTGACTTGCAAAAAGTCCAAACGCTACTCCAGAATTACGAATATGAGTCAAGCTAAAGAAANCTTCGATAACCTTCACTGAGTAATTGAGTGGAATATGGAGCGAAACCATGAGTTTGGTATATTGATCCATAACTATCAAAACTCCAGATACGAAAAATAGCAACACGTATTTATTTTTCATCCCTAATCAAGCTCCTGCAACTTGNAGGTGGTCTTCGCAACGCAGNCAAATTTCACNATTATTTTTCCCGGCCTGGGTATCAGGCTCAAAGTAATGCCAGCAACGTTCACATTTCTTCCCAGGATGCATTTTTGAAAACACTTTTACGCCCGGCAAGAAATCACTCTCATATACATTCTCTTCTGCGCCTATGCTGTCAACCAACTCGACATCGGAAACAATGAAAATATACCTTAATTCATGAGAAAAACTTTTAATGATGTCTTTGAATTTACCGGGCAATTCAATTTTAACAATTGAGTCGAGAGAGTGTCCAATTACTTTGTCCCTTCTACTTCTTTCCAAAGCCTTACTTACCTCTCCTTTTAAATCAACTAGAAACTCCCATTTTTTTACTAGCGCATCATCAAAGTTCACATTCTCAGGGTCATCAAATTGAGAAAGGTGAACACTTTCAACATTTACCCATTTCCGAGGGAGGTATGACCATACTTCTTCAGACGTAAAACTTAGAATAGGAGCCATCAAACGAACCATTCCCATTAAAAGAATATGCATAGCAGTTTGTCCAGAACGCCTTCCAAGAGATTTAGCGGGATAGGTATAAAGCCTGTCTTTGACAATGTCTAGGTAAAATGCGCTCAACTCGACGATACAAAAATTTGAAAAGGCATGATAGAACACATGGAATTCATTGTTCTCATAAGCAGTTAAAATTTTATCTCTTAAAAGATTAAAGCGACCAATAATATAGCGATCTAGCTCGAGCATTTCATGAACAGGAACTCGATCTTTCTCGCATTCGAAGTCATGAAGGTTCCCCAANAGATACCGAAAAGTATTACGAATTTTTCTATACGACTCTGTGAGGCGTTTTAGAATCTCATTAGAAATACGAATATCTTCACGATAGTTTTCTGATGCAACCCAAAGACGTAGTATTTCTGCACCATACTGGTCAATGATTTTTTGAGGAGCAATCACATTACCTGCCGACTTGGACATTTTCTTGCCCTTTCCATCTACAACATAACCATGTGTCAATACTGATTTATAAGGTTCCACGCCTCTTGTGCCTATTGATTCCANCAGTGAGCTGTGAAACCACCCTCTATGCTGATCACTACCTTCAAGATAAAGATCCGCAGGCCAGTGTAGTTCCGAATCATTCTCAATAACCGATACATGGCTAACACCTGAGTCAAACCAAACATCAAGAATATCGGTCTCCTTGGAGAATACTTTACCTCCACATTGGCAGGTCGTCCCTTGAGGCAGGAGNTCTTCGGCATCAAACCAAAATTCCGCTCCATGCTTTTCCACCCCTGTGGCAATTTTTTGAAATAATTCGCTGGAGCTCACAAAATCTCCACAAGTATTGCATGTAAACAATGTGATCGGGACGCCCCAAGCCCTTTGACGAGAAACACACCAGTCGGGCCGATTTTCAACCATGTTATAGATCCGTTCTCGGCCCCATTGAGGAATCCACTTAGTGCGGTCAATGCCTGCCAAAGCATTTTTACGTAAATCTTTTTTGTCCATTGAAATGAACCACTGGTTTGTTGCACGAAATATAATTGGCTGATGGCAACGCCAGCAATGTGGATAGGAATGCCTGATATCCTCAGAAAGAATTAAAAATCCATCTTGCTTGAGTTTCTCGATGATCTCTGGATTAGCTTTCCTGACAAACATCCCACCAAAATATTCCACTTCTGGGACAAAAACACCTGCACTATTCACTGGGTTATAAGGGTCGAGGCCGTACTTAAGNCCGACGATATAATCGTCATGCCCGTGTCCCGGCGCGGTGTGGACACAACCGGTACCTTGCTCCAGAGTAACGTGATCCCCGAGAATAACTTTAGACTCTCTATCTATGAAAGGGTGAATGCATATCGCATTTTCCCACTCCGCACCTTTGCAGGATGCTACTATTTTAAAATCTTTTAGTTTCCACTCCGCTACCAGAGAGGATAAGCGATCCTCTGCCACAATAAAAGTTTCATCGCCATGGCTAACCGCAACGTAAACAAAGTCGGGATGCAAACTGATAGCTAAATTAGCCGGAAGGGTCCAGGGAGTTGTGGTCCAGATAACCATAGAAAGTTGATTAAGCCCCGTCATGGTTTTGGGAGTTCCCGACTGAACCGGAAACTTGACGTAAATCGATGGCGAAGTGTGATCCGCATGCTCCACTTCGGCTTCAGCCAAAGCGGTTTGGCAGGAGGTGCACCAATGAACCGGCTTCATTCCTTTATAAACCAGTCCTTTTTCTACAAACTTACCAAACTCACGAACAATGGTTGCTTCATAAGAATAGTTCATGGTCAGATAAGGGTTCTCCCAGTCTGCGAGCACCCCCAACCGTTTAAACTCTTCCTTTTGAATATCAACAAACTCCTGAGCATAAATTCTGCACTGCTTGCGTATTTCTGACTTTTCTAAGCTTAGTTTTTTTTCTTTAAGTTTTTTTCCGACCTGATGTTCAATGGGTAAACCGTGACAATCCCATCCTGGTATAAACCCAGCATCAAATCCCTTCATATTCATGATTTTTACAATAAAATCCTTAAGAAGCTTATTTAATGCATGGCCCATGTGAATATGGCCATTAGCATAGGGTGGCCCGTCATGAAAAACATATTTAGGCTTACCCTTGGCAGACTGACGGATTTTTTTATACAGCTCGTCCTTTTCCCAATGAGCCAACATTTCCGGCTCACGCTGAGTCAAGCTGGCTTTCATGGGAAAATCTGTGACGGGCAAATTAAGTGTGTCTTTTATTTCCATAAGATTTTAACAAAAGCTCCTACTTCAATTTCATCGTTTGCTTCGCTAGCGCCAATGTAGACTTGGCAACAGCGTGGGCCTTTAAAGTTCCTTCCTTCAAAATCTCTTGAACATCACCGGGTCGAGATAAAATCTCCTGCCTTTTTTCCATCATAGGCCTCATACCTTCAAGCATAGTTTGTGAAAGCATCTTTTTACAGTCTCCGCAGCCTATTTTTGCTGTTTTACAATCGGATGCTATTTCATCCTGCATAGCTTGCGATGAATAGATTTTATGAAAAGGATATAGGTTGCACACCTGAGGATCACCTGGGTCCTCGCGTCGAGCTCGAGCTGGATCTGTAAGCATGGACTGAACTTTCTTACGAACCTGTTTCTCGTTATCTGAAAGGAAAATAGCGTTATCATAAGTTTTGCTCATTTTTCTTCCATCAATACCACTCAATTTAGGAATATCTGAAATTTTAGCTCCGGGTTCGATGAATACTTTTTTATTATAAAGTTTATTAAACCTACGGACAATTTCTCGTGACAGCTCAAGATGCGGGGCCTGATCAATACCAACGGGTACATAGTCAGCTTTATACAGAATAATGTCAGCTGTTTGTAAAACCGGGTAGCCTAAAAAACCATAAGAGCTCATATCCACATTTTTAATTTCATCTTTTTTTTCTTTATACGTTGGGTTTCGTTCTAGCCAAGGCACAGGAACCATCATTGATAAAATCAGGTGAAGTTCTGCATGCTCAGGAATTTCAGACTGTACAAAAATAGTGCTTTTTTCAGGATCAAGTCCAGCGCTTAACCAGTCGACCGCTACCTCAAATGAATATTCCTTTATACGTTGGGGATCTTCATAAAGAGAACTGAGCGCATGCCAATCAGCTATAAAAAAATAACACTCAAACTCACCCTGCAAACTCACCCAGTTCTTCAGTGCTCCAAAATAATTTCCCAGATGCAGTTTTCCGGAGGGCTGCATACCACTTAAAATTCTTTTAGATTTCATTTAAAATAACTCATACGAATCAGGCAAAACTCGCCTTTAAAACTTGAATAATCAGAGGAAACGTTTCCTGACTAAGAAAAAGCACTGAATAATTGATTGGTGTCATTAGAATAGTTCCAAGGATTCCTGTATGGGCAAAATGATCCATTAGAAAAACCCCTAAAATCAGAAAGGCCCCGAAACGATCTAAATCTGTCAGTTTATCAGCGACTTTATTAGAAACCATACCTTTAAGAACACTCGATCCATCTAAGGGAAACATGGGCAACATATTAAATATCGCTAAAGCAACATTGATCCATATACCATAAGCTAAAATAACAAACAAATACGAAAACTCGGGTGATATCAGCCGGATAAAAAAACTACAAACTACTGCCATAGCTAAATTTGACAAAGGCCCGGCAATAGCTACATACATCATATCCTGGCGTGGATTCTCAAAGTTTTTCCAGTTCACTGGAACCGGTTTCGCCCAGCCAAATCCAACAAAATAGAAAAAAAGTACCCCAAGAATATCCAAATGCCTTATAGGATTGAATGAAAGCCTACCAAGTTTCTTAGCGGTATCATCACCAAACAGTAAGGCCACTCTTCCATGAGAATATTCGTGCACCGTAAGAGAAAATAAAATGACCGGTGTCATTAATATCATTAATTGCGTTTTACTCAAAAAAAGCCTCTGGAGTTCTTGGGTTGGACGATCCATCAAGGATAAAACAACAAACTTGCGAGGGGATCGAATTCCGGGATATTTACCTTAAAGAGAAAACCATAAAAATAGGTTTTATTATCTTAAGCTTACTAACTCTATCACATTTTAATACGTCATGAGATAAGAGAAAACAAAGACAAGCCTATTAGATACTTTTAGTCTTTGCATATTTCAAAAAGGTGTAAAAGGCAAAAGATAAAGCCAAAAATAATCCAAGGAAACCATCCCTAAATCCCTGACGAATAATAAAATTTTTTAAGAATATGGCAGGAGGGCGTAGCAAAAGATGCGACCAACTAGCTTGAAATCCTTGATTAACTTTCTCACGGGCATATAGAGTTGAATAATGATTTTGACGGGCTATATAATCTGCCATTCCAGAAAATGAGTAATGAAAAATGGCGCTCTTCATAGATCCTATATTATCATCGGGAACAAGTTTTTCGTGCACCTCAGATTCGGTAAAGCTCACCTGTGTTTTGTCATAAAGTCGTGAGATTCGGTCCGGGTACCACCCACCATAGCGAACCCAGTGCTGTCCAAAAAAGTTTTTACGTGGAAACTGATAGACTGGGTGCTTTGACCCGTCTCGCAAAAATGCCTGTATTTCCTGAGCACCCTCGCTACTAATCATTTCATCCGAATCAAGATTTAAAACCCAATTATGACTTGTTCGCTCCGCACATAAGTTTTTCTGTTTGCCGTAGCCATGCCAGTCCAAACAAAAAACTTTATCCGTAAATTGTCTGCAAATTTCAACAGTTCGGTCAGTACTATTTGTATCCAAAACAACTATCTCATCAGCCCACTTTACACTCTCAAGACATCTTGCAATATTTTTCTCCTCATTTTTGGTGATAATAGTAACCGAGAGCTTTTTCATTATTAAGTATCTAAAGGGAAAATATATTCTAACTTCTGTTCCAAATTATAACATTGAACCCTCATCACAAAAACCCGCCAACTAATTAATTTTACTGCATTTTTAGATTTTTATGATAATATTACTGACGGAATTCAGACATGGTGTAACCCCTGAACTTTTCTTGTATTTTATCGAGGCGGAAATGCCAAAACGGGAAACTTATCACTCGGCTCAGGTAAACATACAACTGTATTTAAATAAAATGTGCTTTTTTCTTTATTTATCAAAGAAAATAGACTTTCATCACACTCCTTTTCATAAGCCCCAATCCACTCAAATAAAATGATCGAACAATTCCTTCAAGCGTCCATCGAGTTTGCCAAAGAGATATGGTTCCAACTGGAATATCGATTTCACTTGGAAGATACAGAAGCTTTTAAGCTTGTCGAACCTTATCTCATTCAAATCCAAGATAACCCTATTTATCTATTAGCCTCCCTTGCAACACTATTTCTCGTTCCATATACGCTGCTAAAAGTTAGAAGCCTATCCAGAGATCGTGAGCGTAAGCTCGACGAACTCATAGAAGAAATGGAGGAAGAATACGACGAAGATGACCCAAGAAAGCTTCGCCGACCTGAAGTAGACGATAAAACAGACACACCCCCAACAGGAAATGAAGAGCAGGCTACTTCCCCCTACACTAAAGTTATTGATGAAATAGAAGAAATTAAAGATACAGAAGAAAAGTTAGAGGTTAGGAAGGTTGAGCTTTCCAAATCGGCTAATGACACACATACCACCGCGTTTAAGCAAGAAGAATACGATGAAGATGACCCAAGGAGGCTTCGCCGCCCAGAGGTAGATGACAGAACAGACACGCCCAAAACAGAAGGTACAGAGTCTATAGTTTCACGGTTAACAGAAAACGAAATGGATAAAAATCTGGATGAGCTCACTTCTCTGGATGAGAATATTTCTCCTTCTTTTGATGATTTAATCAATGGTCAGGAGGATATTAGACAACCCCAGGACGACATCGAATCAACGGAACTGTACGAGCACCTTTCAGACAAAGACCCTCTAGCAAATAACTCTGAACTACCCGAATTAAATGAAGACGAGCAAGACAAAGAAATTAAAGATCTGCAAGACGAAATGGAGCGAACCATAAATCAGCTAACCCAGCAGGCAGAAGAACCAACGACAAGCCCTGCCTCTATAAAAGATTTAAGCAAAGTTGATGTTGAAGAAGATGCAACAGATGATAATGCTTTTCATGAAGATAATTTTTTCCGAGAAGATGTACCCTTGCCTGACACCAAATCGCCCGACACTAAAAACGATGAAACATTAGCCCAGGAAGAATCAGCAATTTCTGATGCGGAAGTTTTAGCAGCAGAAATTTTGGCCACACTTGAACCTGAGTTTGAAGAACCAGTCGAACTTGACGAAGAACTTGAACTTGAGACAGAAGAAAAAGAAGAGCAATTAATCATCCCCAAAACTCGTGATTATGAGTCAGAACTTCCGGACTCTACATTTGACGCAGAACCTGAAATATCATCGGATGAACTTGGGTTTTCAAACGAAAGTTTGATTTCTGAATCAAAGTCAATGAAGTTCGAGGAAACCCTAGACTCCGAACTGGATAAAGAACGACCACCATTGGCTAATGACTTGAAGTCTCTAGATGCATCAGACAATCTGATAGACAGGCTTAAATTTTTGCAGACCCGTTTTGAAAACCGATTTCAATCAACAGGACAACCTATGGCAAATGCCTCAGCTCCTATTGAAAAAAGTGTTCCGGTAAAAGACTATGCTCGCTTCACAGCACCTAGAAGTTATTCAAGTGAAGCTCTACCCCCAGATAGTGAAAAATATATGGAACTACTAGAATCATTTGTTTTCATGAAAGACCAAAAGAAACATAAATAACCTAAACATGCATTCCGGCTAATCAAACTACAAATATAATGACAATCTCAGTTAATATAATAGCCGTTGGTGGTGGAAAAGGTGGCATAGGTAAAAGTGTGATCTGTACAAACCTGGCGGCAGGAATGGCTTTGAGCGGTCAAAAAGTCATTCTTATGGATACTGATTTTGGGGCATCCAATCTACACGCCCTGCTGGGCATAGGAAATCCAGCATACGGGTTCCAGGATTTTTTCACTGACAAGGTTACCGACCCTAAAACCCTACTTCTTGATACTGGCATCAGTAACCTTAAGTTTGTCAGCGGAGCAGGAGACAATCCGGGAAGTGCCAATATTGACTCAAAGAAAATAGGCGCTATAGTTTCATTCATAAAAAATCTACAAGCAGATACTATTCTTCTCGACTTGGGCCCTGGAACTAATTACAACGTCATTGACTTTTTTAATATCAGTTCACAAGGTGTGGTTCTAACAACTCCAGAAATAACTTCTATCATGAAGACTTTTAGTTTTATCCGAGGAACACTTTTCAGGAAAATATCGCAGGCTTTTCAAAATTCACCAGATATCCAAAAAATGGTGGACCATTCCAATCCAGATAATGCAAATATGGAAGCCTACACAACTGAATTATTACGTTCAAAATTTCAGGAACAATTTCCCAAGCATATTGATCAACTTAATACATTGATTAGTAGTTTCAATCCTGGCCTTGTAGTAAACCGCGTGAGAAACCGCAAAGACCTTATGGCCGGTGATAATCTCCTCAAACTGGTCAAGAAGTTTTTAGATGTAGATGTCACTTATCTCGGATATATTATCGAGAGTGATCGTGTCCGAGATTCAATTGATGAAATGATTCCATTTTTAATCAAAGACCCTCAAAGCAAACCGTCCGAAAACCTTCAGCAAATTATCGGAGCTCTGACCAACACCGACCTGCAGTTTGTGAAAAGAGAGGGAAGAATCTTTGTTTCGAAACAGGTTCGACTCTCATCTGGTTGGGAAGCCTAAAAAGGAGCAAGGCCTCATTACTGTTGTTCCGAAAACATTCCTAATCAGATTTCAAAATCATATCGGTCACTTTCCTGTACAATAAAATAACCAATAGCACTTAAATTATTTTTCATCACATGGATTCTTTAATTCAGTCCATTTTATTAAAGCTTTCAATTTTTTCTACCAACCAAAATCAAAAACTCTTTGTGGTTGGAGGAACATTGAGGGATTACTTATTACAAAAGCCCTTTTCGGATTTTGACCTGACCGGAAAAGATGCAGCTCAAATGGGGATAAATTTTTCCCAATCTCTAAACTCCAAATATATTCATCTAGATAAAACCCTCGGACGAAGAACAGTTCGCGTAATACTCGACCAAAAAACTCATCTAGATTTCAGCGACTTACAGGGGATAAATATAGAAGAAGATTTATCGCGAAGAGATTTCACCATCAATGCTATGGCCCAACCCTTGCCAGACTTTCTATCCGGAAGAAAAGTTATTATTGACCCCCATAAAGGGCAGAAAGATATACTAAAAAGAATAATTCGCGTACTACCAGGCCCTATTATTTCATCTGACCCTCTTCGTATGCTTCGAGCCTTCCGTTTCGCAGCTAATTTAGGTTTTGAAATTGAATCAGAAACATTAA
>PAJA01000035.1 GCA_002705185.1 Nitrospina sp.
GTTTGGTCTCCTGGTGCGAACGTGTGTGCATGGTTGCCAACTGGTATTGATAGTGAAGGACGTAAACCTGTGCGGGAAATTGCCTATCATATTCATGGCCAAGACGATGGCCTTTAGTTATTTTTATCAGGAGAGCAACGTAATACCAGTGTCTTAGTTTATAAGACAAGTAAGGTAAGTTACTCACTTAAACTAATTGACAGTTGTCATCCTAAAAATTATCCAATTAAATTTTTCCCTATAATAAATATAGGATAGATGTTAGAAAAAATATTACAATTATCATTGTAATTGAGCTGGCGCCAGCAACCGGACTATAGCGATAGTGTTATTATTTCTATTTTGGCATCATAAAAAATTATAACCTTTGTTAAATTCTGATTTTATCCATAAAATACACCGATTCACATTCTCTGCTGGATACCGATTCTACCGCCAAATTTCCTTCTCACCAAACTAAGGCTAAACATCGCTCAATGCTCTTAGTTGACCAGATTTTGGACTAGGTTAAAGCTAGATCGTCGCCAAAAATTATTGTACCAGCGACGGAGAACATACCGCCTACCCCATGGGCGACGGAGATCTTTGCTTCTGGCACCTGGGCCGGCGCGACCCCACGAATTTGTCGGATGCTTTCCTGCATGGCGTACATACCGTACATGCCGGAATGCATATAGCTGAGGCCACCTCCGTTAGTGTTAAGGGGCAATTTTCCGCCAGGTGCTGTATGTCGGTCTTTAATGAAACCTGCTGCTTCGCCGGGTTTGCAGAAACCCAAATCTTCAAGACCATAGAGGGGTACGTGAGAAAAAGCGTCATAAATCATGAGATGGTCAACATCATTGTGAGTGATGTTTGCCTCGGCAAAAGCTTGTTTTCCCGAAAAACGGAATGCTTTGGACGATGTAAAATCCGCCAGTTGGCTCACCATTGGCCCTTCCGCACTTTCACCAGTCCCCAGTATATAAACCGGTCGGTGAGGAAAGTCTCTCGCGCGGTCTGCAGACGTCAGGATTAAGGCGCCACCACCGTCTGTTCTAAGGCAGCACATCAGCAGTGTAAACGGATACGCAACCATGCGGGAATTCATAACGTCATCAACGGTGATGGGTTCCTTAAAGGTGGCACGCGGATTTAAGGCTGCCCATTCCCGTTGAACCACGGAGACTGGGGCCATGTCTTCCGGCTTCAGGCCGTGCGTCTCCAAATAACGAAGCACGGGAATAGTAAACATGGTCGGCGGAAGACTGCCGCCGTAAGGTGCTTCAAATTGGCCTGCAAGCTTGCCGCCGATAAATTCTGGAAAGCCTTTGGCTTCTACGCGGGAACGGCCGCTTTCACCGTGGGTGATCAAAACAGTCGAACACAGACCTGCCTCAATGGCAGACATGGCATGCCGAACGTGGAGCATGAACGAGCTTCCGCCAATGAGGGTGCCATCCATCCAAGTCGGCGTAATGCCTAAATATTGCGCCAGGGCATCTGGCGCCTCCCCCGCTGAAGTGATGCCATCGATATTGGCCGCGCTTAATCCGGCATCTGCCATCGCGTTAAGGGCTGCTTCCGCTTGCAATTGGAGTTCCGATGTCTCCGGGATGACGCCCATTTCCGTTGTTTCCGCCGCACCGACAACGGCTACAGATCCACGAGCCATATCGTCATCCCGCCGGTTTGAAAAATGGTAGGGTAATCTCGTCGTTCTGTGCCTGAAATGTCACCTCAAGTGGCATATCGAGTGTGAGCGCTTGCGGCGTCTGATCACAGTCGACGATGTTCGTCATCATCCTCGGACCTTCCTCCAACGTGACAACAGCAACCGAGTAGGGTGGTTCCAGGCCTGGCGCAGGAATATGACTGATTACATAGCTGTAAAGGGTTGCTCTTCCGCTTGCCACAAAAATGGAGACGTCGCGGCTGCTGCAGTTGGGACAGAATGGGCGCGGTGGAAAATAGCTTTTATTGCAATCGCCGCATTTCTGAAGGCGAAGTTCCTCGGACCGTGTGCCGTTCCAAAAGTGAGCGGTCTCAGGTGTCGGTCGGGGCAATAGGCGCTGCCTATGATCAGCCATCGCGGCCTCCTTTAAACAAAAATAGATTATTTAACCAATTAATTATCATAATTTTATTGCATCATAACGGACATTATTACGGTTGTATAATCCTATAGGAATATGATAACTTAATTTATTGATTAATTAAACAATAAAATAGAATGATAGTTTATTTGGAGGAGGTTATCTCAGGATGGGTGTTAAGCGGCCAAATATTCTGTTTATCATTACCGATCAGCAGCGTGCGGATCATCTGAGCTGTGCTGGTAATCCCGTGCTTAAGACACCTTACATGGATTTACTGGCTGAGCGCGGGCGCCGATTTGAGAATTTTTATGTCAATTCCGGTATTTGCCAAACTAATCGGGCTACAATTATGACCGGGCAAATGCTTGCTCAGCATGGGGTTCGGGTTAATGGAATTCCAATCTCGCTGGACTCGGTATGCTACACCCATCTCCTTCAAGCTGGGGGGTATGAAACGGCCCTCTTTGGTAAAGCTCATTTCCAAAATATGACCACCGAACGGCCTAGCTTCCGGCAGGTCGCGCAAGACTTGGATCTGCCCCCGAAAGAATTGCGGGATGCCCGCACCCGTATACGTTCGGGCCCTGAATATGACCGTGAGTTAAATTTTCAGCACTCGGTCGACCCGGAGATCGATGAGAGGCAAGGGGATTACTACGGTTTTGAGAGGTTCCGCGTGTGCACTTGGCATGGTGATGATGTTCAGGGACATTATACCCATTGGCTCGACGAGAGGCTTCCTGACGCGGCCAATAATCGTTCCAGTGTTAATCCGGAACCGGATCCGCGCTATACAGCGCCCCAAACTCGGAAACCGCGCATGCCGGAGGAACTGTATCCGACCAACTATGTCGCGGAGATGACCTTGGAGTACCTCGACGATTACGCCAGAGGTGGACAAGATAAACCGTTCTTTGTTCAGTGCAGTTTTCCTGACCCGCATCACCCATTTACGCCACCCGGAAAATATTGGGATATGTATGATCCAGCGGATATCGAACTCACCCCCTCCTTCTACCACCAGCCTCACGACCAGACGCCCATTTTAGCTCGCATGCATCAGGAACTGGCAGACGGTACAGCGAACAGAGAGTGGGTGCGGCCCTACGCCGTGACGGAGGACGAAGCCAAACAAATTATTGCCCTGACCTACGGTATGGTTTCGTTTATTGATGACAGCGTCGGACGGATAGTGACCAAACTGAAGAAACACGGTCTGGACGAAAATACTGTCATTATCCTGACTAGCGACCACGGCGATTGGATGGGTGACCACGGACTGATGCAAAAGGCTTTGCTACATTATCAGGGGCTTATCCGGGTGCCCTTTATCTGGTTGGATCCTGATGATGAAGCTCCTGGGCAAACTCAACATGAGATTGGCTGCTCCCAGGATATACCCAACACCATACTTGCGAGGGCCGGATTAGCGCCGTCGGCAGGTATGCTAGGCGAAGACTTGAATAAGATTATGTTCGACGGTGAGGGTTCTCGGCGCGATGGTGTTGTTGTGGAGCAGGCAACATCTCTTCCGCTGCCAGGGCGGGATATTCCATTACGCGTAAAGACTTACGTAGACCATGATTGGCGGCTTTCCTATTACGCTGGAGAGCAATGGGGGGAGCTCTACGATCTAAAAAATGATCCTGACGAAATCGTTAACCTCTGGACTTCTGAGGACCATAGGATTATTCGGCTCGAACTTATGGAACGCATGCTCAAAAATATTATTCACTATGAGTCTGGGACGCCGCTCCAGGTCATGACCGGCTGATTTGAGATGGTTGCTACCCTCGACTCACTCAAGAATGACTTTGGCCGTAAAACGGGCAAAAGCTCCCATCGTTCTCGACGGGGACGGCCATCTTTGGCAGAGATGGCAAATCGTCGGGAAAGCTCACAAGAACGCCTAGTTAAATCGGCGATTGGTGCATTTGCTAAACATGGCTTTGAGACGGTAACGACTGGTTTGATAGCGGAGAATGCCGGCATGGCCCAGTCAATGGTGTATTATCATTTTAAAACTAAAGAGCAGATTTGGAAGGCGGCGATTGAACAGCTTATGCGCGACCTTGGCGAGCGGTTTCCGTTAGCGACCGATGAGTTGAAAGATCTTGACCCCGTTAACCGGCTTAAAGTCCTAGTTCGACGCTTTGTAAGAATGAGCGCCCTGGATATCAGTTTAAGCCGGATCATGATCCATGAAGGCACGACGCCCGGACCGCGCTTGATATGGCTTGCCGAGCGTTTTCTCAAACCTGGATTCGAGCTATTTGACGAGACCGTCACCGAGGGCATCAAATCCGGACATCTAAAGGATTTACCTGTCTATACGGTAACCCACACAATCATCTCTGCTGCTGCTATGACCTATTGTCTGGCGCCTGTTGTAGAGGCCACTCACGGTGTAGATTTAGGCGACGAGGTGGCCATGAACGAATTAGCAGATTCTTTTCTGACTATTTTATTTGACGGTCTTCTCGCTAAACCTAAAGGGGAAGGAGATAGTTCGTAGATGTTTGCGCAAGCTCTCGCCAGAACCGCCCAGATATTTGGGAACCGTCCAGCAGTGATAAGCCCAACCGGACAGGCAACTTGGCTGGAATTTTTCGGTCAGGTTCAATCTGTAGCCCACGGACTTCGAAAGCTAGGCTTGAAACCGGGAGATAGGGTAGCTGTCCTCGCAGAAAATTCTGTTGAACACCTGATCATAATGTATGCGGTGGTGTGGGCCGGATGTGTCCTGGTGCCTCTAAACACCCGGCTTTCCGTTCAAGAGATGACGCAGATTATAGAAGAAGCCGGAGCCACCGCTTTCGCGGGCGACAGCAAAAATAAACATGCATTTCTCTCGCTGGCACCCGCTATTCGTCAAACCATGGAGTTGATTGACCTCGATGGCAATACTGGCCTCGGGAACCCGCTTGCCGAATTGGCGGATAATGATGGCATGGATCCTTGGAAGGCAGAGATGTCGGATATCGCCGCTTTGTTTTATACCGGCGGGACAACGGGTCGTCCGAAAGGGGTAATGGTGAGTGACGGTGCGCTAACCGTTCAAACCTTAAATCTCGTAAATGATTTGAGCATTTCGTCCGAGACGGTTTACGTCCATGCACCACCGATCTTTCACCTGGCAGGTGCGGGCGTCGCGCATGCCTGCTCTTTCACCGGAGCTACACATGTATTTCCAGGGGACCTTTCCTCGGATACATTTTTGCGGATAGTGACCGATTATAGGGTGACTCTTGTCAGTCTAATACCAACCATGCTGGCTGACATGATGGAAGCGCCCAATGTAGGGGAAGCCTTTAAGGCAGTTCAAACTATTGTATACGGTGCAGCGCCGATCTCTGAAGTGTTGTTGCGGAAGGTGATAGAGCAATGTCCAGACGTGGATTTAGTTCAAATATATGGCCAAACCGAATGCACTGGCCCATGCCTTATTTTGCCACCCGAGCGGCACACTCTATCCGGTTCCTTGGCGGGAAAATTGAATACGGCTGGCCGCGCAAATATGACCAGTGAAGTCCGTATCGCGGACGAAACCGGTCAAACAGCTAGTCCCGGGGTGGCTGGTGAAATACTTATCCGGGGACCGTCGGTTATGCTGGGATACTGGAAACAGCCGGAGATTACTGAGCAAACTCTGAAAGATGGCTGGCTCCATACCGGCGATGTTGGCGTTATGGACAAAGACGGATACGTCAGGATCGCCGATCGTTTGAAAGACATGATCGTTACCGGGGGTGAAAATGTCTTTTGCGGCGAGGTGGAAAACGCCATCAGCGAGCATCCAGACACGATTACCTGCGCTGTCGTCGGACTGCCGGATAAAAAGTGGGGAGAACGCGTACATGCCGTTGTTGTAGTGACCGACGAGAACACTCTGACTGAGGTAGGGCTTCGAGATCACTGCAAAACGCTCTTAGCTGGATACAAATGTCCCCGGAGCGCGACTTTCACCACTGATCCTTTACCTTTAAGCGCCGTCGGTAAGGTCCGAAAAGACCTCCTACGCGACCAGATCACCGGCTAGAGGAGAAAAAATGTTCCAAGATACTATGACGCGCCATTTATTCAAGCCTGATCACGACATGTTCCGGGAACAGGTTCAGCGCTTTATCGAGAACGAGATCCTGCCTTATCATGACAAATGGGATGACCTTGGTGTTGTCTCCCGGGAGGTGTGGGAAAAGGCAGGTGCTGCGGGCATGTTATGCCCGACCGTGCCGCAACAGTATGGTGGAGCTGGCGCCGATTATCTATTCAGCGTTGTGGTGATGGAAGAAATGGCTCGAGTTGGCGCATCTGGCCCCGGTTTTAGCATTCACTCGGAAATGGCGGCACCCTACCTCGAACGCTTTGGAAACCAAGATCAAAAATCCCGCTGGCTGCCCAAGTTTGTCAGTGGAGAAAAAATTTCTGGTATTGCTTTGACTGAACCAGATGCCGGCAGTGATCTCCGCCGAATGGCCACAAGTGCGAAGAAAACCAACGCAGGTTACGTCATTAATGGTCAGAAGGTCTTTATTTCAAATGGTCAGATAGGAGACGTCTTCTTTGTAGCTGCCAAGACCAAGAACGAATATGCTACCGACAGTGTATCTCTATTCTTAGTCGAAGCGGATTCACCTGGCTTTAATCGTGGCAAGAACCTTAATAAGATGGGCGCGAAGGCGCAAGATACGTCGGAACTATTTTTTAGCAATGTTGAAGTCCCACACGAGAATTTGGTTGGCGAAGAAGAGGGGCAAGGCTTCTTCCAGTTGATGCACGGCCTCGCTCGGGAAAGATTGGCTATTGCAGTCTCAAGCCTGGCCAAATCGGAGGGTGCCTTCCGCGACACCCTTGCCTATGTAGCCGATCGTGAGCTCTTTAACAAAAAACTGACCGACTTCCAGAACACTCAGTTCAAAATAGCAGAAGTCCAGACGGAGCTGACNGTAGGTCGGTGCATGGTTGATCGGTTGCTCGAGGAATATCTCAGCGGCNACCTNAGTGCAGAGACGGCCGCNGCAGCAAAACTNTGGACGACTGAAATGCANGGACGAACAGTNGATACATGTCTTCAGCTNTTTGGCGGCTGGGGATATATGTGGGAGTATCCCATCGCNCGCGCCTATGCCGAGGCTCGTGTNGAGCGAATTGCAGGCGGATCATCGGAAGTTATGAAATCCATTATTAGTAAATCGCTGTTCAAGAAAATGGATATCAAAACCGATTTTAACTAGGAGAAGGAATATCGGGATGTCAGTCATTAAAATTGAAGACTACGGTGATGGCGTACGTGCGATTGTATTTGATAGACCGGGCTCCCCTCATAACTTCATGAATAGTGAGGTTGTTAAAGAGCTTCACCGGGCAGTCCGGGGCTTAGCTACCGACGAGGAGGTGAAAGGTGTTGTCATAGCTTCAGCTAAGAAATCTTTCCTGGTTGGTGGGGACTTGAGAGAGTTACAAGCTCTTAAAACGTCTGAGGATGCCGCTACGATTATTGCGGATGTTCAGTCCTGTCTGCGGGAAATTGAACTGGTTCCAAAACCATTCGTAGCTGCGATCAACGGTCTGGCGCTCGGTGGTGGACTAGAAATAGCCTTAGCATGCACCTACCGGATTGCGGCAGATGATCCACGCCTCAAGCTGGGTCTGCCGGAAGTCTCTCTAGGCCTTATGCCCGGCGCTGGTGGTACCCAACGGCTGCCTCGACTGATCGGTCTCGCCGCTGCCCTCCCGATCATGGTCGATGACAAGCAGATAACGGCAGTAAAGGCGAGGGAGATCGGGCTCATTGATGAAATTGTTCCTTTGAATGACCTCATCCAGCATGCCAAAAAAAGTATTCTTTCAGGGACCGCACCGTCGGACCAGCCTTGGGATAGGGAAGGGTTTACTTTGCCCGGTCCTTTGCCTGATTCACCGGAAGGACAAGCCGTCCTGACAGAAATGTGGTCTAAAATCCGGCGTCGAAAAATGGGCCTGGAACCCGCCCCTGAAGCTATTATGGAAGCTGTAGAGGTAGGCCTGATCGGGCCGATTGAAGAAGGACTCAAGCTTGAGCAGTCCAAATTCGAGAGTATTGCGGTGTCTCAGGTCGTGAAAAACAAGATCAGAACCCTATTTTTGGGTCTGAACGACGCCAATGGAATGAAGGATCGACCGAAAGATATAGCTCGCTACAACATTAAAAGCGTCGCCGTTATAGGTGTTGGGCAAATGGGGTCAGGTATCGCCTATTGTGCTGCGCAAGCCGGATACCAAGTGTTTCTCTTAGAAGCAGATCCCGACAGGCTCGAGAAGGGAGTAAGCTCAATTTCCAAACGCGTTCAGGGAGCTGTTGAGCGGAACCGGATGTCGGCCGAAGCCGCCAAGGAAATGATCGCTCGGCTGCACCCTACGACCCTCTATGACGACATTGCTGCTGTGGATGTGGTATTTGAAGCCGTTTCCGAGACTCAGAAAACCAAGGATCAGGTCACGGCCGCGGCGTCTGCGGTGGTTGGAAGAGATGTGCCTATTGCCAGTAACACCTCGACCATTCCCATTTCCACTCTTGCGGACAGTGCCGCGAATACGAAACGCTTTATTGGCTTGCACTTTTTCGCACCCGTTGACCGGATGAAGCTGGTTGAAGTGATCAAAGGTAAACAAACAAATGAGAGCACGTTGGCCCGAGTTCTGGATGCCGTCGCGGACATGAAGAAGACGCCAATTGTTGTGAACGATGGGCTTGGATTTTACACCAGCCGTGTGGTCAGGGCCTATACTGGAGAAGCGTTTACTTTACTGGCTGAGGGGTTGTCCCCTGATCTGATTGACGATGTCGCCGTAAAGGCTGGCATGCCCATTGGTCCGCTAGCGATGGCGGACATAACCTCTCTTACGCTCCTCAAAGACATCGTAATTTCAATCACGGGGGATGGGTCTGCGACCGGTCTCAAAGGCCTGCGTCTGACCGAGGCGCTCGACCAACTTACGGCAGCTGGAAGAACTGGCAAAGCCGGAGGAGGAGGCATCTACGATTACAACGAGGCCGGCAAGAACGCTTGGTTTGGATTACGAGATTGCTTCCCCTCGGATGGAAAAGAAATTGATCGAGAGTTAATTGAGAAGCGTCTGCTCTTCACACAGTCTCTTGAGGCTGTGCGTGCGATAGAAGAAGGTGTAATTGAAAATGCCATCGATGCTGATGTTGGTTCGGTCCTGGGTTGGGCGTTTCCTTCAGGTTATGGAGGGGTAGTTGGTTTGATTGAAACCATTGGGATCCCTCAGTTTATAACCGAGTGCGATGAACTTAAAGGACTGTTCGGCGGTCGATTTGAGGTACCGAAGTTACTTCGAGGTATGAACGACCGAAATGAGAAATTTTTTCTGGATTAGCAACATGGGACCTTTGTCGGGATATCGGATCATAGAACTAGGCGGGCTGGGCCCGGCGCCAATGTGTGGGCTCCTTATGGCGGACCTTGGGGCCGAGGTCATTCTGGTTGAACGTCCGGGTAAAGCTGAAATTGGAGTAGAGCCCACAAAACTCATAGAGCGCCGCAGCAAACGATCAATTGAGCTAAATCTTAAGGATGAACGCTCTGTCGATATAATCTTAAGACTTGTCGAAACAGCGGACGCATTGATTGAAGGATTTCGCCCCGGTGTCACAGAGCGGCTCGGATTGGGGCCGGTCGACTGCTTCGAACGCAATCCGAAACTGGTTTATGGAAGGGTGACGGGATGGGGACAGGATGGTCCTCTAGCTCAAACCGCCGGACACGACATTAATTACATTTCCCTTGCGGGGGCCCTCCACGCAATAGGTCCGACTGACGGTCCACCGATACCACCCTTGAACCTCGTTGGCGATTACGGAGGTGGCGCCATGTACCTAACCTGTGGCCTCCTAGCAGGATTGTTGGAGACGCAAAAATCAGGCAAAGGCCAAGTCATCGATGCGGCCATGCTAGATGGTGCTTTATTCCAAATGTCTCTCTTTTTCTCATTGAGTGTGATGGGTCGCTGGCTTGAAGAACGGGGAAGTAATCACCTCGATGGTGGCGCCCCGTATTACCGTACTTATGAAACGGAGGATCAAAAATTCGTAGCTGTCGGCGCATTGGAACAAATGTTCTACGAAGAGTTTTTGGAGGGTCTTGGTATAAGTAGTGTTGATCTACCAAACCGAATGGATCCGGCAAACTGGCCAGAAATAGCAGCTCGATTTGAAGCTATAATTAAAACGAAACCACAAAGTGAATGGTGTAGGATATTTGACCAAACGAATGCCTGTGTAACGCCGGTCTTAGAAATAAATGAGCTTGCGCAACATCCTCATGTAATTTCTAGGGCGGCGGTCTTTGAGAATGGAGGCCTAACACAAC